>JAGGYO010000074.1 GCA_021162505.1 bacterium | reverse complement strand
TAATCGCTATAGATAAGGATAGAGCGGTTGTTCAGGTATATGATGATACTGTCGGTCTAATGGTCAATGATGAAATTATACCATCAGGACATCCTTTATCCGTTTACTTGGGTCCCGGACTATTGACAAATATTTATTCAGGTATCGGCAGCTCATTAAAAGTGGAATCAAAAACCGGCTTTATTGAAAGAGGTAAATGGGAATTTCCACTTGATTTAAAAAAAGAGTGGGAATTTAAACCCATTATGAAAGAAGGTGACAAGGTATCTCAGGGTCAGAAACTGGGATATATCCAAGAATATTCTATCAAACATTATATAATGGTACCCATTGGTGTATCCGGAAAGATCGTAAAAATAAAAACCGGAAAGATCACCATTGATGAAACCTTGGTAATTATAAAGGATCTCAATGGCGAAAATATTGAGGTTAAGGGTTATACTATTTGGGCGGTTAGAAAAAAAAGACCTGTAAAGAAAATATTACCGAAATCTATCCCATTTTTCACCGGCCAGCGGGTACTTGATTTTATTTTTCCCATCCCATTGGGTGGCGTTGCAGCCATACCCGGAGGTTTCGGAGCCGGTAAAACCGTCTTGCAGCATTCCATTGCAAAATGGTCCAATGCCGATATAATCATTTATGTGGGTTGTGGAGAAAGGGGAAATGAGATCGCACAGTTATTGGAAGAATTTCCTTTACTGGAAGATCCTAAATACAATAAGCCCCTAATGGAGAGGACCATAATCATAGCAAATACTTCAAATATGCCTGTAACCGCAAGAGAAGCAAGTATATATACCGGAATAACCTTTGCAGAATATTATCGTGATATGGGCTATAATGTTACGGTCCTTGCCGATTCTACATCACGCTGGGCTGAGGCATTAAGGGAAATTTCATCACGAATGGAGGAAATCCCGGCAGAAGAGGGTTATCCCGCATATTTGGCATCGCGATTGGCAGAATTTTATGAAAGAGCAGGGTATTTTGAAACATTAGCAGGAGATATAGGTTCGATCACTGCCATTGGTGCCGTTTCACCTCAAGGCGGGGATTTTTCAGAACCTGTTACACAGAATACCAAGAGGTTTATCAAGGGATTTTGGGCTCTGGACAGGAACCTATCTTATGCCAAGCATTTTCCTGCAATTTCATGGAGCATGAGTTATTCGGAATACGGTGAGGATCTTTCTGAGTGGTGGAAGGCAAATGGCAATATTGATTGGCTTAAATTAAGAGATGAATTCAAAGGCATTCTATTGGAAAGTGATAAATTAGAGAACATTATAAAGATCGTTGGATTTGAATCACTTCCCGATGATGAAAAAATGACCTATTTTATGGGTGATCTCATTAAGAAAGTATTTTTACAGCAGGATTCTTATGATAAAGTAGATGCTTATTCGTCCATGAACAAACAGGTGGCAATGGCAAATATTTTAAAGACATTTTATGACGATATTAAAAATAAACTTAAAACCGGTGTTCCTTTCTATAAAATAAAGGAAATGGATGCGGTTGATAAATTGATAAAGATAAAATTCATCCATGAAGACAGCGAAGAGTTCAAAAATACCTTAGACGATATTTTACAGCAATTGGAGGAACTATAATGAAATATGTGGACCTATATAAAAACATTACATATATGAAAGGACCTATTCTTATTGTTCAAAATGTAAAGAATGTTCATATCGGTTATCTGGCAAAAGTAATTCTTCCCGATGGAAGTTATAAACGAGGGCAGGTCCTACAAGTCGATGAAGATAAAGCGGTAATTCAGGTCTTTGAAGGAACCGGTGACCTCAATACCAAGGATATTGGTATTAACTTTTCAGCAGAACCGTTTAAAGTAGAGATAAGCGAGAATTATAGGGGTAGAATACTGGATGCTTTCGGTAATCCCAAGGACGGGTTAAAAAAGGAAAGATCGGGAATATTCAGAGATGTGAACGGTACCTCGATCAATCCGTATTATAGGGAATATCCTCATGATTTCATTGAGACGGGTATATCATCTTTGGACGGTTTAAGCACCCTAATTAGAGGACAAAAGTTACCCATATTTTCGGGAAGCGGCTTGCCTCATTATGAAATGGCAATTGAGATCGCCAAGAATGCAAGATTAAAAAAAGAGAATGAAAATTTCATAGTTATATTTGTTGCCATGGGCATAAAGAATGATGATGCCTTTAAATTTTATAGGAGCTTTGAAAGTGATAATAAATTGGACAAGGTCATACTTTTCTTCAATTTGGCGGATGATCCTCCAATGGAAAGGTTGATCATTCCCCGTACCGCTTTGACTTATGCGGAATATTTGGCATTTGATAAGGATTATCAGGTATTGGTTATCCTTTCAGATATGACAAATTATTGCGAAGCATTGAGAGAGATTTCCTCTGCTCGTTCGGAAGTACCGTCAAGAAAAGGTTATCCCGGATATCTATATTCAGATCTTGCTTCAATCTATGAAAGAGCCGGCAGGATAAAAAATAAAAAGGGATCAATATCTCAAATCCCCATATTGACCATGCCCAGCGATGATATTACACATCCCATTCCTGATCTTACCGGATATATTACAGAAGGGCAGATAGTGCTTTCAAGAGACCTTAATACGAAAGGCATTTATCCTCCTGTTGATATTCTACCTTCGCTTTCCCGTCTTATGAAAGACGGTATTGGAAAAGGTTATACAAGAGAAGATCATCCCCATTTGGCAGCTCAGATAGCAGCAGCATATTCCTATGCAAAAAAGGTAAAGGTCATTGCAAGTGTCATCGGTGAGGAAGAATTATCGGAAGTTGACCAAACCTATATGAGATTTTCCAAGGAGTTGGAGAATAAATTTATGGACCAGGGGATGAATAAACCCCTTAGAATGGAAGAGACTCTGGAATTGATGTGGTCAACATTGAAGATATTACCGAAAAGTGAATTAACGAAGTTATCCAAGGAAGAAATAGAAAAATATTATGGATAATATTCAGAGATTACCGGCAACTAAATCGGTATTGATTACCCTTAAAGAAGATTTGAACACCTACAATATAGGACATGATATTCTAGAGCAGAAGAGAGAATTATTATTAAGCGATCTTTTGAACTATCAATACCAGTATACGGAAATAAATAGGATGATGATCGATCTTTTCAATCTCATCAATGAACATCTTCTAAACCTATTAAAGATACATTATATGAAGAGTGAGAACAAAAATATAATGGAGATCCATGTAAATAGAACAAAGCTCCACGGCACGGTGAAATTTGAAATAGAGCTTCTTCGGTCCGAATTGATAAATTTCTTTGACTCATTTGAAGGATATGGTCCCGTTTTTGATTCCATAATAAATAAATTCAAGGAACTTGTTTCTCATATCAAGGATTGGCTGGAACTTTACTCAACAATGTACAATATTTTAAGAGAAGTGGAAAAAACCTCAAAGAGGGTCAGAGCTTTGGAAAATATCTTTATTCCCCAATATAAGAGGAAGATAAAAGAAATAAACGATGCTTTGGAAGAAAAGGAAAGAGAGGATTTTGTTAGAAGAAAAAAAATAAAGGAGTTAAAGAGATGATATTAAAAGGCGAGAAAAGAATATTGATACCGATCTTCTCCGAGAAGGATATGCTTTATCTCATTAAGAATATTGAAAAGATCGATACAGAGGGAAAGGAATTTATCCTTTTGCGGCTTATTGATGAACAAATGACCAAAAATGTTTGTCAAAGGTTGAGGCGAGATCCGGAGGAATATTTATCCTCCATTATTGATAGTGCCTGGAATAATCTGTATTATTTTCAAGAGGAACTTACAAAAAAGGAAATTCATTCCAAGGTATCCTTAAAAACAGGAAACGCATTGAACGAACTGATTGATTTCGGAAAGAAAACAAAAATAAAGGTAATTCTCTTTTCCCGTTTGCTTGATTCGGGATTTGAGGGCATATTCAAAGAAAAATTATTGAAAAATCTTCTCATATCGTGGGAAGAGACCATTATAATCATATAGGAGAGGATCATGATAAAAGAACTACTGACCAAGGAAAGGATAATTATTCCTTTAACCGGAAAGACCAAGGAAGAGATATTGAGAGAATTTGTAGATCATGCAAAAGAACTAAAATTAATAGATGATTCAGAGCAGGTCTATAATCGTATTTTGGAACTTGAGAATATCGGTTCATCTGCTTTGGAAAAAGGTATTGCTTTACCTCATATCAGAGATAATATAATAAGGAATATCTTCGTCCTTATAGGCATTTCAAAAAGCGGTGTTGATTTTGATTCCATTGACGGGGAATTATCAACAATAATATTTTTTATTGGTGCCCAAAGAAATGACAAAAAGTATCTTCCCTTATTATCAAAGATATCACAAATGTGTTCCTATGGAGAGACCAGAGAATCTTTATTGAATGCCCATAATGTTGATGAAGTCATGGGAGTTATTTCTAATTGGGAGACATGAGCCGATTATTTAAGGAGATCATTAAACTTGACAAGGTATTCAGTACAAATGATACCGCTTCGGAAACCGCTTTAATAAAAAATGATAATTTTGTAATTATCGCAGATGAACAAGTTAATGGTAGAGGACAAAGGGGGAAAGAATGGAACTCACCTATTGGCGGGCTTTGGTTCTCCATATTTTATATCTTAAAGGAAAAGGTTATTCCCTTTAAATTCAATGTTCTCATTAATAATTCAATAATTGATGCTATTCATTTGTTATACGGTGAGAACGCTCTTTCTTTAAGACCCAAATGGCCCAATGATATTTATATTAATGATAAAAAGCTATGCGGTATTCTTATTGAAGGAATTCCCAATGAATATTATATAATAGGTGTGGGTATAAACACTAATAATAAAACGATATATGGGCATGCAATTTCACTGAGAGCCATTATTAAAAAAGATATTGATAATGATCTATTATTGGAAAAGATACTTGATATTTTCACAAAATCACTGGAAAGAAATTTCAATGAGGAGTTCATGCGATGGAAAAATACAAATATTCTGCTCAATAAAAAGGTAGAGATCAAAAGCGGGGGAAAATTATACGAGGGCATTGTTAGTGATATTGAAGAAAACGGTATGTTATTACTTGATAATGAAGAAAGGATCGTTACGGGTGAGGTAATTCATTTTGAGTGATCTCTATCTTAAAATTGGGAATAGCTCAATTAAAACACTTTATAATGGCAAAATTAAAATTATTGACGATCTTTCCGGCATTGAAATTCAAGATGGAGAAAAGGTCGTGTATTATTTTACCAATAAAGAGAGATTTCAAGAGAATAATGCTTTCTTTTTACAAAATCCTTCCAATGAGTTCAACAGGGAAAGGATCACCTTGATAAAAAACGGTTATACTCATCCGGAAGAGATCGGCATTGACCGTCTTTTGGGTGCATCTTTCTTTTATAGAAAATATAAAAAAGATCTCATATTTGTTGATCTTGGAACGGCAATAACAATAAATATCATTAGGGACAGAACATTGACAGGTGGTTATATCTTACCCGGTCCTTTGAGTTATTTCGATGCCATGGGAAAAATAGGTACACTCCCCAAAATTTCCACCCATGGGATAGATCTTGTTCCGGGCAAAACCACAAAGGACAATATTGTTAATGGATATTTTTTGCTATTAAAGGGCTTTTTTGATAAAATAAAAAGAGTAGAAGCATTACCTCTATATGCAAGCGGTGGAAACAAAGATCTTCTTGACCTTGGAGAATTTATCAAATATGAGGATGATGTGGACTTGAAAGAAATGAAAAATTATGAAGAAACTTAGTATATTCTTACTGCTCTTATTTTTTTTATCACCTATTTTTGCGGGTTCGGAAAAATTAGTGCTGGCTATTAATTCTTTATCCGACGGATTTTATGATTATGCTATTAAATATTGTAATGAGTATTTACAAGAAGAAAATGCGAATATCCCATACGGTAAAATGATATTGGGATTATCATATTACAGAAAAAAGAATTATCAATCTGCAATTGTCAATTTTAAGGACATCGTTTTTGAGCATAATAATTTTTCAAAGATACATAAGGTAAAACTCTATTTGGCATTATCTTATCTGGAGAACAAAGAAGGGAAAAAAGGGTTGGAATTATTGGAAAAACTGAAAAGCTCAAAGATAAAAGATAGGGCATATTTTTATCAGGGGTTCTATTATAAAAATAAAAAGGACAATGAAAAAGCGAGAGAAAATTTATCCTATGTGGTCAAAAATACCCTTGATTCATCACTTTGGGATAGAGCGAATTTCGAACTTGCTGATCTGTATAAGGATATTAAGAGATACGATCTTCTTGAAGAAACAATTCTGTCATACTTGGAGCGTTCGCCAAAGGGAAAATATGCCAATAGGTTAAGATTTACCCTTGGATTGAATTATTATTATATGGGTTCCTATAATAAGGCAATAGAGGATTTCAAAATTCTTATAGATAAGACATATAAGATCGGGGATTCATATTTTTATCTTGGTGATTCCCATTATTTTAACGGTGATTTTAATAATGCAATTTTAAATTATAAAAAAGCCATATCCTTTAAAACACAATTCATTAATACTTCCTATGAAAATATTATTTTATCATATATAACCCTTGAAAATTATCATGGGGCACTTAACACCATTAAAGAGATCATTGAAAATAATGTAAAAATTGACCCGCTTAAGATCAAATATTACTATTTAAAAATTTATTATAGAATGAAAAAATATGATGAGGCAAAATTATATCTGGAGCCCTTACTAAAGCAAACAAAATCAAATACCATATTGAGGGAGATAAGCTTGATCAAGGGAAATATCCTATATGATGAAAAAAAATATACCGATGCTGTTGCTTTTCTTAAAAAAGAAAATCTGGCTTTAAAGAGCAATGCCATAGATGAGCTCATTGGAGATATTTACTCGTTGAATGAGCTGAGTAATGCACTCTCATTTTATAATAAGATCATTTCCTCTACTGCTGATATTACTATCAAGGATAGGGTTTATTTAAAAATGGCAAAAGTTGATCTGAAATATTTAAAATTACCGGATGGTCTGGATATGCTCAATAAAATTTCTCAAAATGCTCAAAATGATGAATATTATTTTAATTTGGGAAAAGTCCTTTATCACATGGACGAGTACGAAAAAGCCCATAAAGCTCTTATGAAAGTACCGGAAGGAAGTAAATATTTTATAGAGGCCGGTCACTATATAGCATGGGTACTACAAAAGACAGGGCATATCAATGATGCTATTGAGCAGTTAGGAATACTATTGGACCAATATAAGAAAAAGGTCCGCCATTATTATGAAATAAAATATGATATAGGAAAAATATATTACCATACAAAAAACTATTCAAACGCGCTTACGATCTTTTTAGAATTAAAAGATAAAGATGTAGGATTGACCCTACATGATGAGATATACTTTTTACTGGCAAAGACCTATTATAAATTGGAAAATTATAACTTGGCACTGGATGCATTTGAAAATATAATGAAATCGGGAAAATACGGATTTAAATCTGCATATTACCATGGCTGGTGTAATTTGAACAGCGGGAATAGTGAACAAGCAATAAAAGAGTTCAAATCCATATATGCTGACAATAAAAGCCCATTCAGATACGATGCGGCTTTGAAGATCGGGGATATTTACTTCAACGGGAAAAAATATGATGCGGCTCTCAGCGCTTTTGAAAATATAATAAATGCACAAGGAATTTCGGACTACTATAAGGGACTTGCCGCCTTCAATAGGGAATGGACCTATTTTAAAATGGGGAAATATCAGCATTCTATTGATGTTTCAGCAAATTTTCTTCAAAAATACCCTAATTCGCCCATTGCTGCGCAAATACAGCTAAATATGGGAAAATTTTATTTTTCTAAAGAGGATTATAATAATGCAGCAAATGAATTTGAGAAACTACTGGTAAAATATCCTGCAAGTAAAGAGATCTATGAAGCAAAATATTATATCGGTCTGTCTTTTTTAAAGTCAAAGAACCCTGATAAAGCATACCTTTATTTTGAGGACCTTCAAAAGGCTGATACACCTGTGCAGTGGAAAAATAAGGGGATGTTTAAGATGGCATCGATCCTTTTCATTGAAGAAAAATACAAAGATGCTTTATTGTACTATAAAAAATTGATAAACAGTGATATTTCACAGGACCTTTATGAAAATACCCTATATAATGCAGCGATTATTTATAAGAAACTCAGAGATTATGAAAATGCAGGGGTAAAGATGGAAAAGCTCGTAAGTATTACCAACAACGGTCAATTAAAAAACGAGGGAAGAATATTTTTGGGTGAACTCTATGAATTGATAGGACTTGTTGAAAAGGCAAAGAAAATGTATTCCATTGTTATCATTGAGGGAGATGACGCTCAGCAGGTAGAATCCGAATTTTGGCTTGCTAAGTTATATCAAAACAAAGGGGATTATGAGCATGCTATTGAGGAGTTCATGAAGATCGTTTATCTTTATAAGAATTTCCCCATGTGGGTGGGCAGTGCAAGATTTGAGCTGGTGGATACCTATTTGAAAAAGAACGATAAGGAGAACGCAAAGAAAATGCTGAACCTTATCATTGAAAAAAGTCCGCATAAAGAAGAAATTACAAAAGCGCAAAAAATGTTGAAGGGGATAAAATAATTCATTTCTATTATGGTAAGTAAAATATTAAAAAAAAAATGCATTAAAGCACTAATATCAAGAGGCAGGTTAAACATTTTGTTTAACGAATATAAGAGCGCTTTGCAAGATTATAATATGGCAAAACGGCTTTCAAAAAATATTAGAGAAACTGCTGTATTACAGGATATAAATCTATGTTATTTTGAATATTATTACACGGTGAGAGATATTGAGAATGCTTATAAATACCTTGATTTTTCAAGGGAAATTGGCAAGATCAGTAATTTATCGGTAGCTGACATTGAGTATTATAATAATTTAGCGACATTAAAACTTTATGAAAAGGAATATGAAGATGCTTTGAAATATTCGGAGTTTGCTATAAAGTTGTCAAAAGAGAGTGGAGAAGAGATATCAACGACAACTTATTTGAATCTTGCAAGTGAATATTACTATTTGAGCCGGTTGAAGAAATCTGAAAAAACCTATTTAACTTGTGAAAAATTAGCAAAGGAACGAAATGAATTGCAGGTTTTAGGAAACATTTATAATCATCTTGGAGCGCTATATAACTACAATAAAGATTTCCCAATGGCATTAAAGTATCTGAACAAATCCGCCGGAATAAGAAAAGATATCTCTGATATTCGAGGATTATTGTTTACCATGAACAGCATCGCTGTAATGTATATATCACATAAAAAATTATTGAAAGCAAAAAAAGTATTGAAGAAAATGCTTCCCTATACCAATAAGCTCAATGATGTGTATCTTCTTTCCATCTATTACTTTAACTTTTCTAAAACAGAGCTTCTTTTGGAAAATTATCGACCCGCTTTTAAATATGTGAAAAAGTCACTTGAAATGTGTCATATAATGGGCAGTGAATATGATATTGCCTATACCAATGTTCTATATGGTTTTTTAAGATTTGTTTTCCATGGTAATTTGGAAGAGAATATCAAGTTATATGAGAGTTCAAAGGAAATGGCAATTACTAAAAAGGATGACTACCTATTGTTATTAATTAATTTTTACAAGGTATACATGCTTTTTTTGGCAGGTAAGCTGAAGGAGAGCAGAAAATACTTCAAGGAACTCAATAAGATCTATAATGGGTTCAATGGAAAATATTACAAAGAGGAGATGCTTATTTTAAGATCACTTATCTATCAAAATGATAAGAATTCAAAAAAGGATATGCAGGAGTCAATTGCCGAGAATGAGAAAAATAATAATATCTTTTATGTGAGAAAATTGAAAAAATATTATAATAAATATTTGCAGGAGCAGAAGAATGAGGATAAAGCCGATGTATAATAATTCTATTTTTTTTATTTATCTCTAACATCTGTTGTGATGTGGGATAACCGTTCCCAATTTTTAGTATCTCAATGACATTCCCAAACGGAGTTCAATATAATTCAGATTATCCACTCTTGTAATTGTCTCATATTTTTCATAAGGAGGTGCTTCATAATTGCCGTATCTCCCTGAGAAATTCAATCCCAAATGATCATTTATGAAATAATAAGCCTTGCAAAGCATATCGAATCCATGAAGAAATGTATAGTCAGCATTACCCGATTTGTCTGTAAATGTGTAAGCCGCAACAATTGAATTTGGAGAGTATCCCAGATTCAAATAAAAATTATTGCTATTAATAATTATATTACCGTATGCAAAATATGAAGTTCCAATGGAAGGGATCACAACATCCATCTCAACGGTGGGGTTCGTCTCATACCAAGTGGGATCATTGTCGAAATAGCTACCTAAATACCAACCTAATCCCAATGAGAGGGCTTTATATACGGGTATCTTATAACTTAGATCAATCGATGCTAAAAATGGCTCATAGACACCCATTTGAAAGAACATATCATAATACTTTGAAATAAATCCTAAGGAAATATTCATGGAATTTTTAGAACCTATTAAGCTATGTATCCCCTCATTAAAATAAGCGGGCTGATTAAGTTCATCAGGAGTTTGGCTTTGATTTATGCTATAAGTATAACCATTGAAGGAAAAGAGTAGGTACTGTTTTTCATAAAAATCACTTTTTGCATCAAAATAAGATGAGAGAACGGAATAGAGATAACCAAAACCGATAAACGGGATGGACAGATAGAGCTGATTTTTACTCAACTCGATATTATTATTTTGTATCTCATAAGCATATTGATCATATAATGAAATTTCCGGATTATCATTAAGCCTGCTTTCATAGGTTGATATGTTGTTATTAGCAAGCAGTGTTCCCATTAAGGGCATTATTGTTCCCAATATTGTGGCGATCCCTTTCTTGGGATATCCATTATATATTCCACCTGCACCGGGAATAAAACCAAGGAGCATAGCTTTTTTTGCATTGGTTTTTTGTCTAGGAATATTTATATCAGAAATTAAATCTTTTAATTCCACTACTTCTTTTAATTCTTTCTTTATTGTAATAATTCTTCCTTCTGTTAAATGCACTTTACCTTTATAGGGAGCATAACCACCTTTTCTTACCTCTACTATATAAACGCCACTTTTCAGCCCTTCGATTTCTTTGGGCGTATAACCAATAAAATTACCATTAAGATAGATCTTTGCATTTTCCGGTAAGGTATTAACTACAGTTTTTCCTTTTTTTTCAATATTAATGTTTTTTAAGAAGTTGCCTTTCTTTACAATATAGTTTTCTTTTATTGGTTTTTTTTG
>JAGGYO010000112.1 GCA_021162505.1 bacterium | reverse complement strand
TTCATTTTTAATTATTCATTATTCATTGTTCATTATTCATTGATATTTCAGTGCTCTGTGGTAATTATATTGCTTTTATTTTTTCAATAACTTACTTATTTTATACACCCTCACAAGACCTTTTCTATAACTTGTCACCCAAAGTTGCTCACCATCCGGACTAATACTTAAACCCATTGGTGAGGGAAAATCAACTTTTTTTAATAATTTCATTGTTTTTGTATCAATAACACCAATAAAATTTTCTCCATATGAATTTGCATAAACATAGTTCCCATCAGGAGAAAGAACGATTGTTCTTGTATATTTACCAACAGTAGTTTGAGCGATTTTTTTTTTATTTATTATATCGTACTTAATTACTTTACCTCCAATATTATCAGAGATATAGAGATACTTATCATCTTTTGTCAAAACTATATGGCGGGGATTGGGTGTTATCCAAATATCACTAATGACCTTTAAATTATCAAGATCTATAATGCTTATGGTACCGCCTCTCATATTTGCAATATATGCCCTTTTGGAATCTGAGGAAATAGCAATTCCCCTAGGAATATAGTCAAATTTACCTTTCATAGGAATATCTTTCACCTTTTTGTATGTTTTCGCATCAATTATTGATATGGAATGAGAATGCCAATTTGCAACCAAGGCATATTTACCGTCCGGAGTTATCTCTATCACTTTTGGGGTTTTTCCAGTCTCTATTTTGATAACTTTTGCCGTGGTATTTTTATTGGTGAGTAAATTAATAGTAGTGGTCCTTTCAAATAATTGGTCCTTTGCAGTTTTGAGTTTCCCCTGTGTATCATAAACTACGACGGCTTTTGCATTGTGTAATGAAACCCACAAAAATCTGCTATCATTTGAAAAACAGCTCTCAACGGGTTTTTGAGCATATGAATCTGTTGCAATATTTTTTTGATAGTTCCATCCCTTAGCGTGAGTTGCTTTGAATTTAATCTTTTTAATTATCTTTAAATTACTTCTATCAATTAGCCAAAAATTTAAACATTCCAAATTCATGACCGCAACATATTTGCCATCAGGAGAAACATCCACCGATTTGGGCGCACATGCTCCTGAAAATGTTTTCACCACGGAAAGATCAATTGCATTTAATCTTAATGATATTAATAATAACATTGAAACTATTGATAATTTTATTATGCTCTTTCTCATCTTGTTATTCTCCTTAGTTTAGGATTTTTTTAAAATTGCAAAAAGGTCATCTTCATTCAAGGGAATGATAGATTCAATGGTATTACCCTTTGGATTTCTTGTCTTTATTGTCTCATGAGCAAATTTTCTAAGATCCTCATCACTCACCTGAAAGTCCTTTAATGTTTGTGTAATACCTATTTCTTCCTGCCAGCTCTCATACTTCTCAATCCCCTTTAATATGATCTTTTCCTTGTCATTTCCTGCGGGAATTTCCATGATCTTCGTAGCAAAATTATAAAATCTGTCAATATTATGCTTATAGATATATCTTAAATATGAAGGCATTATCATTGCCAGACCCAAACCATGAGGTATATCCAAAAAAGCGGATAGCGTATGCTCAATACCATGCATTGTGAATTTCCTTCCCCTTCCGTTATTAATGATCCCGCAGAGAGCAAGAGAAGAAGCGTATGCAATATTTGATCTGGCTTCGTAATTTGAAGGGTCCATTTGTGCAATGGAAGTATATTTCATGACGGTCTTGAAAAGGGTCTCTGTAAAACCGTCTTGAATGGAAGATCCTTCGGTCGCAGTAAAATAACTTTCGGAAATATGTGTAATAATATCTACACTGCCGTAAGCCGTTTGTTCCTTATTCACAGAATAGGTCAAAGTAGGATCAACAATTGCTATCCTCGGAAATAGCATTGCATTGAATATTGCAACTTTCTTATGAAGTTCCCAATTTGTTATAACAGCCCCGCTATCCATCTCTGAACCCGTTGCGGAAAGTGTGGGAATGGCAATTATGGGTAATGTCTTTTCCGGTATCTTCATCTTTGAAATATCACCTAAAAAAGCATAGTTCCAAATTGTATCATTGCCAAAATGGCTCATTGCTATCCCTTTTGCAGCATCAATGACACTACCTCCGCCAAGTGCTATAAGGTACTTCACTTTTGCCTTTCTTGCCATTTCATTTGCTCTGTCAATGGTCTTTACCCTGGGATTCGGTTCAATCCCCTCAAAGATAACATATTCTACATTTATATTTTTTAATTGATTTTCTAATTCTTTTAAATAACCGTTCTTTTTGACACTTCCCTTACCAATGACTATCATTACCCTTTTACCCATTCCCTTCACCAATTTGCCTGCCTTTTTAAAAGCCCCTTTTCCAAAATAGTATTTTGTGGGAATGTTCAGATTAAAATTCTCCATTTGTCCTCCTAACCCTTTTCATCTTCCAAATATTGAAGATATAGGATCGCTTTGTTTAAATATTGTATCTGGGATGGATCATCTTTTGCCTTCTCAATATAGTATTTCCATGCTCTCATAGCAGCCGGGGATTGCGTCTTATGGAAGATCAATGCCCTATTATAAAGCGCCTTTAAATTATCAGGTTGGACTTTTAAAACGATCTCAATCTCCTTCATTCCCTCTTTATATCTTTTTTTATTACCTAAGATTACTGCAAGGTTCAGATGCGCTTTCAGATAATCAGGTTTCTCGCTGATCGCTATCCTATATTCATTGATCGCTTTATCAAAATCATATCTATTATCATAAATAAGACCAAGATTAAAATGTGCTTGCGGTAATTCATAGTTCTTTTTTAATGCTGCATTATAATATGTCTTGGCGATCCTATAATTATGTGCAATAAAATAAGAATTTCCCTTGTTTACCAATTGATCTACGGTCAACGATTCAAGTTTAATATCAAACTTGCTCTCTTTCTGTTCAACGGGATTAGTATGCGGTGCTTTGCATGAAATAAGAATCAAAAAGATAAAAAAGAATATACTATTTTTGATTGAACTTTTCATATAGGATCTCCTTGGTATGTTTATTTACAAATTCATCCAGATCACCGTTAAAACTTGCGATCTCCCTCACAATGGACGAACTTATGAATGAGAATTTCATAGCGGGTACAAGATAAATGGCTTCAAAATCCTTGAATAGCCTTCTATTTGTCAATGACATTTGAAATTCAAATTCAAAATCCGATAACATCCTCATTCCGCGCATAATGATATTAAGACCATTTGTTTTAAGGAAATCAACCAATAAACCCTCGAATGCAACTATCTTCACGCTATCATTGCCCTTGAAGTAGTTTTTTATTATCTCAATGCGTTCTTCAACAGATAACAATGTATCTTTCTTTGGATTTTCTAAAACAGCGACCACAACTTCATCAAAGATATTCAAAGCACGATTTACAAGATCTTCATGACCAAAAGTAAAGGGATCAAAACTTCCCGGATAAACAATAATATTTTTTTTCATTCCACCTTCTCCATTATAATTTTTATTGAACCGTATCTTTTCTCTTTTATAATATAATGGAAATTGTATTTTTTGTCAAGTGGGAACTCGAAAATACCGTAATTTCCAATTTTCATTTCGAATTTTTCCAATAATTCTTCCATATTCTTAAAACCGAATGGCGGATCAAAATAGTATACACTATTATTATAAAGTTCGTGTTTAACCAATTTCAAACCGGATCGTTTTGTTATCCTATACCTGTCCTTTGAAATAGATAGTAATTGGAGATTTTCAAGTATAATATTTAGAACACGCTGGTCAATATCGTTGAAATGGACGAACTTTGCTCCTCTTGACAATGCTTCAAACCCCATTATCCCACTGCCCGCGAATGTATCGACAAAGGTCAATGCTTTAATGCTGGGTCCGAGCATATTGAAAACCGCTTCTCTTATCTTGCTCAATGTGGGGCGAACTTTATTATGCTTGAACTTCAATTTCATGCCATTAAATTCACCGCCTGTAATTCTCACAAGACCTCTATAAAATCATGACTGCCGTAAAGCTCATCGAGAATTGTATTTATGCCTTTTAATTTCTCATGTTCAAAAGAACCGTAATTGTCAAATATAAAATTCACCGCATTTCTGCCTTTTTCAATAATATCCCTATGAAGAAAGGGATTGAAGAGTTTGAACATGGGAAAACCCGATTGAATGGTACCGAGTATATCGCCGGGACCGCGTAATTTAAAATCCTCAAGGGCTATCTTGAAGCCGTCCATATTATTTGCCATTATATTTAATCGCTTATTATGTTTCAATTCCGTGTATAATAGGCATGTTGAATGTTTTTCACTTCTGCCGACCCTGCCCCTTAACTGATGCAATTGGGAAAGTCCGAAACGCTCACTGTTCATAATGACCATCAAAGTTGCTTCCGAAACATCAATTCCAACCTCTATGACAGTAGTTGAAACGAGTATCTTTATCTTACCCTTTGAGAATTCAGCCATTATTTGGATCTTTTCCCTGCTTTTCATCTTTCCATGAAGGAGACCGACATTTTCCGCACCGAATATCTTTGAGAACTCCTCAACACCTTCTTTGGCACTTAAAAGGTCTATTTTTTCCGTTTCTTCAATGAGAGGATAGACAATATAGATCAATTCATTCCTCTCCAATGCCATTTTTATATAATCATAAATTATCTTTTTGTCTTTTCTTACGATCCTTGTTTCAATGATCTTTCTTCCAGCAGGCATTTCGTCAATGACAGAATAATCCATATCACCGTAAACAGTTTGAGCAATAGATCTTGGAATGGGTGTGGCACTCATTACCAGAACATCAGGACGAACACCTTTTCCAATGAGATCCATCCTCTGTTTTACACCAAAGCGATGCTGCTCATCTATTACCGCAAAGCCTAATTTATTAAATTCCACATCCTGAGAAAACAATGCATGAGTACCAATGATAATATGGACAATTCCCGCTTTCAGGTCTTCTTTTATTTGCCTCATCTCTTTTTTAGGCATTTTACTGTAAAGCACTTCTATATTAATATCATGCCCACTTAACATCTCTTTGATCTTCAAATAATGCTGTTGTGCCAGAACTTCAGTGGGCACCATTATGGCACTTTGGTACCCGTTTAAATGAGCATTGAGCATGGCAATAAGTGAGACAATGGTCTTTCCGCTTCCCACATCCCCTTGCAGCAATCGGTTCATTGGAACGGGTCTTTGCATATCTTCAAATATTTCCTGCAGCACCTTTTCCTGAGCATTTGTGAACTTAAAGGGTAATTTGGAAATGAAAGGAATTAACTCATCCCTTTTCATTTCAAAAGCGATTCCCTTTGTGGCTTCAATATTTGCTTTTCTTTTTTTCCAGTAATATTGGAGGTAAAAAATCTCATCAAAGATCAAGCGATTTTGAAAATCCGTTTGGAAATTCTTCACATCATGAAATACTGCATTGCTCTTCGGGAAATGTGTCCTGATAACACCTAACTTTTCAGAAGGCAGGTCATAACGCTCTCGAATTTCCTCCGGTATGGGGTCAATGATATCTTCTCTGAATTCCGTTAAAGTATTGAAGATAAACCCACGCATCTTTACCTGGGTCAGTCCTTCGGTCAAAGGATATAGAGGAATTATCCTATTGAAATTTATCTTCATTTTATTCTCACCGTCCACGAATGACCAATCAGGATTAACCATTGAAAGTCGGCCGAAATTAAATTCCACTTTTCCCGAAGCAATGACCTCCTTATCAAGTTTAAAAACCTCATAAAGGTACTTCTGATTAAAAAAAGTCAAGGAAATTGTGCCGGTGTCATCTTGCAAAATAACATTGATTATGATCAGCCGACCCTTTTTGATCTTACTTATATCCGTAATAGTACCTTTGATAGTAAATTCACCGCTATTTAATTGCGCGATCTTCACTAAATTCCTTCTATCCTCGTAATCCCTAGGGTAAAATGATAATAGGTCGTGAATATTATTGATTTTTTTTCTCTTTAACAAAGATTTGTTTCGAGGTCCAATCCCTTTGATATACTGAATATCTTTATCTTTATCACCGCCTAAAAAAAAATACATTACATTAAATCGCCTTTCTCTAATAAATCATCAAAATCCTCAAAAAGTGAACCGATAAAATCATCCATTCCGAAAAAATATCTGATCGCCTCTGATGAATAAATGGGAATAGCATTATCAATGGCAAGTATAATACCGTCAACAGCATTGAGTTTTAATATTTTTCGATTTTGCTTGGTATAAAAAGTAATATTATCCTCGTCTTCAACGACACTGTAATGTGCTTTTGTAATAATGGGATTTACCTTGATAAGCTGGAATATATCCTCTCTTTTTTTTATACCTGCAATGATGCTCCTAAGAATTATCAATTGTTGAGAAGAGAGTGTAAAGGGTTTTATATATTTCTGGTTCTTCACCTTTAAAATGAGAAAGTACTTATCTCCCACAGAAAATATATCGTATATCCTTAATGGTCTAAGTTCTTTTTTATCCATGTAATTACCTCTTTATTGCCGTCCTTTTTCAAAAATTCAAGGAGTTTGTCTTGGTCAGCGAACTTTTTCTTTTTCATTTCATTCAATATACCCTGGAAATAGGTCAAAGAGACCAAGTCCTTATTTATCTTCAATCCGCTTCTAAAACTATCCAATGTATTATTGATCTTACCCTCATTCAAATATAATAATCCCAGATAAAAGTACTTTCTGTCATCATATTTACCTTTTTTCAATCCCTTCAGCAATTTTTCCGATTCAGCCAAACGACCTGATTTTAAAAGGACGATAGCGTAATTCAGATCCCTGTCATAGGAGCTTTTAAGCTGCTCATAATCCTTTCTTGCAATATCACCTTTTCCCAGAACATAATGAAGTATATTTGCCTTATAAAGAGCATCCTTTTTAAAGAGTAATTGATAGGTACCCCATTGATAAAATATTCTCTCCGTCTTTGGATCAATATCCAGAGCTTTTTGAACCCAATACCTGAAATATTCGAAAGATCCTTTATTAAAATAATCAACGCCCTTTGTGAAATATTTGAATGCTTTTGCATTAAATCCGAACATATCAATATTTTTCTTGATCTCGTTCAGATCACAATATTTAAAATATTTCCATTTACCCTCATCAAAATGACCGAGAATATATGATTGAAAAAAATGCATCTTTGCATCCTTATAATCTTTTAGGTTCTCATAGGCAATACCGAGATTATAATGAGTATAAAAATCATCATCAAGGACAAGCGACTTTTTCAAATAATCGATTGCATCTTTATATCTTTTTCCTTCTACAAGGAATTTAGCATAGAGATTATAAATATTCCCGATCCCCTTTTCAGATAAGTGGTCCTTTAAAACAGTAAGAGCATAGTTTGTTTCATCTATTGCAGTTTCCAAACCCTTAACATGGTAAATAGTACGCAGGAAATAATAATATGCTTTTCCATCCTTATAAGTGGGCGTATTCACTATGATCTTATCAAAAGCATCGTAAGCAAGGTTGAATTTCGCGCCATTGAATTGCCAAAGTGCTTCCATATAGATCTGAATGATCTCTTTTGAATCTTTCGGTTTTGCAATATAGGCAAAATATTTTTTCGCGTCTTCGTATTTCCCCAATTTATAATAGGATTTTCCTATTTGATAATAACATTGGTCTCGTCTCGATTCAACTTTTTCGGCTTCCTTTAAAAAATATTTTATTGCTTTCTTATATTTTCCGCGATCATAATAGTTCATTCCCTTTTGCCAGTCATTTAATTTCGTGCAGCCGGTAAAAGCAATTATTACCAATAAAAATGCCAATAGTATATGTTTTTTCACATTATCTCCTTTTTCAATGCTTCAATGATATTCTGAATACCCGCCGGGTTGCTGCCACCGCATTGAATAAAATCATCACGACCGCCGCCACCTCCTTTGAAAATCGGAAATAAGGGCCTTGTAAATGCCATTATATCCAATTTCACTTTCTCACCTCTCATTATCAAGAATGTGAGTTTTTCATCCTTTATTTGATATACCAAAAATACCTTATCGCCGTATTTTTTTCTGAATCCGTCAATGATATTTCTCGTTAAATTAAAATCAAGTTCGCTGGAAAGTTTTATTATGACCGGATTATTCTCAATAGAACTTTTCACTTTCAATTCAATGAGTTCGCTCTGTAAATTATTATTATCCTTCATCAATTCCTTTTCCCTTTCCTTGATCCTTTCTATTTCTTTACGGGGTTCGTTGGTCTTTAAGAATGTCCTTACATCATCATATTTTTCGTATATATTATTTAAATATTCGATATATTTTGCGCCGCCATGGGCTTCGATCCTTCTAATGCCTGAAGATATGGAGGATTCGGATATTATCTTGAAACCCCTTGCTTGAATGGTATTTGCCAAATGTGTTCCGCCGCAAAGCTCCAGTGAAAAGCCCTCTACCTCAACTTGTCTTACCTTTGACCCGTATTTACCTTCAAATAGTGCCATTGCGCCGGCATTGACCGCTTCATCATAGGATGTTTCGGTTATTTTAACGGGAAGCTCGTCACCGATTTTTTCATTAACGATGGCTTCTATATCCCTTATCTCATAGCTTGTAAGCTTTTGAAAATGTGTAAAATCAAATCTTAGAATATCGTCACTGACGAATGAGCCCGCCTGATGACAATGCTCGCCCAATACTTCACGAAGCGCTGCCTGTAATAAATGCGTAAGTGTATGGTGTGCCATTATATTTTTTCTTCGCTTTTTATCAACCATAAATTGTCCTTCGGTCTTTTTTATGCTTCCCTTTTCAACCTTGCCAATATGCAAAAATACATCGGTTTCTTTTTGGGTTTCCAAGACAGTAAATATTCCGTTCTCTGTTCGGATGGTCCCTTTATCACCGATCTGACCACCTGATTCTGCATAAAACGGTGTTTTATCACTGACAATATATCCTGTTTCACCTTCTTTCAGCTCTTCAACTTCTGCATTATTCTTGGAAAATAGCTTGATAATACGGCATTTCGCGGACATTTCATCATAACCTGTAAATTTGGTTTTTTGTATTTCCATTATATTGGGATATTCTCTTTTTTTCTGATTTGCCTTCGCCCTCTTTTTTTGTTCGCGCATAAAATCATCAAATCCGGAGATATCAACCTTCAAATTATCATCAAGTGCCATTTCCTTTACAAGATCAACAGGGAAACCCAGACGATCATAAAGTTCAAATAAGGTCTTACCGTCTATGGTATTCTTATTATTATTTTTTAACTCATCTCTGATATCCGTATATTTCTTATATCCTCTGGCAAGAAGTGTTTGGAAGCGTTTTTCTTCTTCGAATACCACCTTTTCAATAAATGTTTTATTATTTTTCAGATCGGTGTAAACATCATGGAATATCTCTTCGACCTTTCCCACAAGATCATATAAATAAGGTTTGTCAATTCCCAATTTTATTAGATTCAAGGAGGCACGCCTTATCAATTTTCTTACAATATATCCCTTACCGATATTCGATGGATTTATACCGTCGTTTATTAAAAATGTAATTGCCCTAATATGATCTGCAATGATCCTGAATGGCGGCTGAAGTTCGGGGTTCTCGCTATATTTATTTCCCATTTCAAGTTCTAATTTTCTAATTATGGGGAAAAAGAGATCCGTTTCAAAATTTGTTTTTGAGCCCTGCAATACCCTTGCTATTCTTTCAAGCCCAAGACCCGTATCCACATTCTTTTGCGGAAGATCGAGCAAATTACCGGTTTCATCCTTGTAAAATTGTGTAAAAACGATATTACCTAGTTCAAGGTAATCGTAAGAATCTTCCAATTCCTCAACTGTAGGAGCACCTTTACCATTTAGATCATAAATGATCTCAGTTGAAGGTCCGCATGGACCGGTCTTTCCCATTTCCCAAAAATTTTCCCTATCAAGGAAATATATCCGTTTTTCATCTATACCAATATGATCTTTCCATATTTTAAATGATTCCTTATCGTCTTTATATACTGTAATATACAATTTTGATCTATCAATTTTTAAGATCTCGGTAAAGAATTTCCATCCCAGTTCAATAGCATGCTCTTTAAAATAATCACCAAAGGAAAAATACCCGATCATTTCAAAAAATGTATGGTGATGCGGGGAAAATCCCACTTCTTCAAAATCGTTGTGTTTACCGGAAACCCGCAGGCATTTTTGTATGCTTGCCATCCTTTTATCAGGTGGAGTCGCTTCACCTGAAAAATATTTATAAAATTGGTTCATTCCTGCATTAGAAAACAGTAAACCCAGCTCCTTTGGGGGAATCAGTGAATCAGACGGAATAATAGTATGTCCGTCCTCCTCTAACATTTTATAAAATAAGTTCCTTATCTCATTACTTTTCATTCTAACCTCAATATTTTATTATATCATAATTTTAATAAAAAATAAAAGATAAAATGATCTGAAGTTTAAAATCCGTTTTTAAAATACTTTTAGGTCAGTCATTCCGTGCTTGACACGATAATCCAGTATTTTCTTTTACTATTCATTTTTCACTTTTCATTCTTC
>JAGGYO010000142.1 GCA_021162505.1 bacterium | reverse complement strand
TGATAAGAATGTTAATTTGTTAAATGTTACAACCCAAGAGATTCAAATGATTCTTTCTTCAGAAATTGAATTTACAAGAAATATGCTCAGAGATGTTCCTACGCATAAAGTAATTGATGAGATATTTTCTCAACTTCAAGGTCTCGCTGCTGACAAATTCGTAGTTTTAAATCAGGATTTTAATAAATTTCATATACATGTAAAAGCAATACCACAACAAATAAAAGTAGTTTTGAAAAATATAATTCAAAATGCAATAAAATACTCATTTTCTGGGTACGAAAAAAAATTAATTCCTGTGAACATTCATTATCAGGAAGAAGGTGAATTATTAATAATCTTGGTTGAAAATTTTGGATGTCAAATTACTCAGGAGGAAATAGATAATAGAAAAATATTCCAATTAGGTTATCGTGGTAAAAAAGATTTCAAAAATAGAAGTGGGACGGGAACAGGATTGTATTTTGCTGAAAAAATAATAAATAAACATGGTGGAAAAATTTTAGTTGAAAGTAAACCACAAGGCACTCCCAAAGAAGAACAATACCAGAAATATCATACCATTTTCAAAATATATTGGCCTTGGTGTTATGAAATAGAGAAAAAACAGGGACGAGAAAAATGGGGACGGTGGTAGAAAAGTAGAATTTTCATTCGCAAAAAGTGCCAAGTTGATAGTTCGACGGTTTCGGATTTTGTTGATTGAAATTTGAGAAAAAATGAAAAGATGGATTCCTAATCAAGTTAGGAATGACGGGAAGGAAGAATGAGATTATCACGCTTTTACTTTGTAAAAGCTCATAATGACAAGGAAGGATGAAAAAAAGGTGTCAGTTTCACAGTTTCAAATTTTAAGATTACTTAAAATTAATTAATTTCAAGGGTACTTGCGTATTTGCGCAATTGCGCAAATACGCAATAAGTAATTTTTAAATGGAATAATTCAGGGACGGTGGAATGAAAGAAGTTTTGAGTTGTGAGTTGTAAAAGCAGTATGATGAGTGGATGGGTGGATGAGTAGATGAGGGAATAAAGATTTAAGAAAAAATAAAAAGGTGGATTCCTAATCAAGTTAGGAATGATAATTCAGGGACGGTGTAGTTTAAAGTTGCAAAATTGATGATTGTATTTTTGGAAGAATATTAAAAAGTGATATATTTTATTTAAGCTCTGAAATTAGGAATTTTTCTGAGAACGAATTTTTAAAAAATAATTAAAAAGATCATATTCAAAAGGGGAATTAAATATAAATATTAAAGAATATGCACAAATATTGTGCATATCGGTTTACATATCATACTTGCAGGAATTCATAAATCCTTTACAGCTCGGCGTGAACGAATTGGCTTAGTTGTTGCTTCTTATTAAGTGTTAAGACAAAGAGGAGTTAACAATGAGAAGTAAATTTCCAGACCTTATTTTTCAAGATGTTTTAGAAAGCCGTGGAGAAAAGATACTGAATCTATTGGATAATCCAGATGCAATGGAAAATGCACCATTGGACAGGGTAACTCTTTTTATTACTCATAGATGCAACCTACATTGTAAATATTGCAATGGACCTCATAAAAATGAAAAAATCCCTAAGGAAACAAAAATAAAAATGTTATTAAGCGATTTTCCACTCTCCCTTTATAAAAAATTAATAAAGGAGTGGGTAAAACAGGGTTTGAAGTATATACATTTCACAGGAGGAGAGCCTACATTACACCCGCAACTTCCCGAGTTTGTTAGGATTGCAAAAGAAAATGGAATTCTAACTTCAATTGCCACAAATGGTACTACCAGTGTTGAACTATTTAGAAAATTAGTGGAAAACGGACTTTATGAATTCCAAATTTCTGTTGATTCTTTTAATCCCTATATTTATGAATCCATTACAGGAGTAAAGGGAAGTTATGATGTTGTAAAAAGAACCATAAAAGAGTTGGTTAAAATGAGGGATGAAGAAGGCAAGGATATTTTCATTATAATAAATTCAGTCAGTTCTGAGTTTAATCCCGATAATATAAAAAAATCTATTACACAATTGGTGGAACTTAAACCTGATGATATGAAAATACTCTTAAATGCTGGGAGCAAAGATAAAATATATGAAAATGGGAAACGAGCATTTATCAATGAGATTTTGCACTATTTAAAGGATAAAAAAATTAATATGGAACTATTAAAGGATAAAATATTACATTTTTTCAGAAAAAATTCTTATGGTTTAATGGATGATGAGTCAAATTATGTGATGGATAAATGTTATTTACCACTTACGGAGAGAACCCTTGATGCAAATGGAATTTATCCGTGCTCCATATATTTGAGAAATTATGGTGATCCTATTGCAAGTCCAAAAGATTCTTTTGTGAAACAACAGAAGGATATTATGAGATGGGTTGACTCTAACAAATGTCCTTTCGATGATATTTGTGAAAAGCACTGTACTTATTGCACTAAAAAATTTAATTTACATGTAAATAAAAAACTGAGAGAAAAAGAGATTGAGAAAGAATTTGATGGGATCATTATAAAGGCCGATAAGATTGAAAAGACAAAAAAAGAAGAGGCATATAAAACTTTGAAAAAAATAAAAAATGTTAAGCTAAATCACATTTTTCCATATATGATTATAAAGCCAGAAGCGCAAGAGTATAAGGATGAAATTTTATCCTATATAAGAGATGAGATTTATGGGGATATAGAGGTTTTAGAAATACATAATTGGAATACCATTGCTTTTTTTCTATATGCAAAAAATTATGAATTAAATGAAAAAATAAAGCGTAATGAACTTAGATTTATAATTAACAATGCTCATTCAAAAATTGATGATAATCATGCTACATTAATAATCTTACCGGAGGAAGTGCCTTTAGAAAAATTGAAGAGAATAAAATTAGAAGTGCGTAATTGGTTTGGGTTAAAAACATTAAAGGTCCTCCTTCCCGATTCTAATGATATTATAAAAATAATTAGAAATTATGTACATTCTCCTGATAGTGAAAAATTATTTTATGATTTGCAAATATTAAGTTACTTCAAAATAGTTAAAAATAGGAGGAAAAAAAATATGATAAGCAATTTAAACATTAATACAAAACTGAATGTTAATAAATTTAAGGTGCAATTAGTGACCTTGAAAAAAAAAGCGTTATTTATTAAATCATAGGAGGTAATTATGATGCAATCAAAAAGCGAAATTCTTAATTCTCTTGGAGAGATGTTTGGAGTGATCTCTTTTAATGGTACCTACAAGTTAGGCCATGTGCGAATGACCGTTGATATTAATGGAGAAGTCCTATTTTCCATTCCTACCCCTGCAGCTAAAGCAGCTCGTTTAATCAAGTGGAATCGGCTTTCCGGTGAAATGATTTTGCTCTATCTTATGAATATCTGTACATTAAATCAAGGAACAGCGATGAAAATTGATATTGATTCAGATACAATAAAGACCTTTGATTATGTTAAAGTGAATTTTCTTGATATAGCAAAGAGAAACATGAAAATAAGCGAAGACTATCGCACTAAAATTGAAGAAACCGTTAATAATAAAAAAATAGTGAAAGGTCTTAAAGGTATTGGCTATGAACTCTACAAAATTCCCTTTCTTAAATAGAAATGGGGACGGTGGCGTGAAAGAAGTTTTGAGTGATGAGTTGTGACTTTTGAGTTGTAAGTTGAAGAAAACCGCGGGATGAGTGGATGGGTTTATGAGTAGATGAGTGGATGGGAGGATGAGTGGATGGGGGAATAAAGATTTGAGAAAAAATGTAAGGATGGATTCCTAATCAAGTTAGGAATGACAGTGAATAAATGAAATTCCTACGCAAACTTCGTTTGCTCTGAATGACAATAAAATCAATAGATTCCGTGTCAAGCACGGAATGACGGAAAATAAATGAAGAAAGAAGAGTTAAAGAAAATACTGGATTATTGTGTCAAGCGCGATAATGACGGGGAATAAATGTAATTGAGGACGATGACAGAAAATAAGGGAAAAGTGAAAATACATTAAAATGATCAAAGAATAGAGTAGAAAGTCAGAAATGGTATTTAAAAAATATATATATAAAAAAAACTTGCATTAAAATAAAAATTTTGGTAAAATGATTCTTATTATAAAATACTGCGAGAATATTTAAAATATTACGAAAATGTTTGATTTATTTTGAAAAAAAATATACAATGAACTTTTGGTGTATGCTGGAGTAGCTCAGTCGGCAGAGCACCTG
>JAGGYO010000333.1 GCA_021162505.1 bacterium | reverse complement strand
CAGTATTTTTTTAAAAAGCCTAAATGCCTTCCCCGTAGACAGAAAAAAAATTGATATGCCTGCTTTTAAAAAAACTATAAGTATTTTGAAAGGAGGAGGAATATTAGGCATATTTCCCGAGGGGACACGCTCAATAAACGGCGAATTACAAGAATTGAAATTAGGGGTAGTAAAAATTGCTATGAAGGCGAGGGTACCAATAGTACCGGTAGGGATTATCGGTACACATAAAATATATCCTCACGGAAAAATGTTCCCTGTATTATTTAAAAATAAAATAAGCGTTTACTTCGGTACTCCCCAGTACTTTGATAAACACAATATAAAAGATAAAACACATCAAAAGGAAGCATTAAACGTTATAAGTCAGAAAATAAGAGAGTTAGCCGTGATGAACAATAATAAAGAATAATTTCTACAACAGGTATATTATATAATTCGGTATAATGTCATTAAAAATAATCTAAAATAGAGAGGTATTATTATGAAAAAATATTTTATGTTTATTTTAACAATACTATTAGCTCTTTTGTCTGTTAACGCCATAGCGGAGACTAATTATCTTACTATTCTAACTTTTGGTGAATATGGTAACAGACCTGGTGAATTTAATTATCCGGTTTGCCTGACACTCGATAAGGATAATAATTTATATGTATCTGATTGGGAAAATGACCGTATACAAAAATTCAACTCTAATGGAAGATTACTAAAGGTAATTCCGGAAGTAGAAGGGGAGGATACGTTAAAACTTGATGGACCGGTAGGCTTGGCTCTGGATAGTCAGGGAAATATAATCGTAGTAGAACAATTTAACAATAGAATCCATAAAATATCACCGGAAGGTAAATCCTTACAGATGACCGGGAAAGAAGGTAATGGCCCGGGTGAATTTTCTGATCCAAGAGGTATTGCCATAGATAAAGATGATAATATTTATATTGTAGATACAGGAAATAGCAGAATACAAATATTTTCTCCTACTTTCGAGTATATCAAACAATTTGGAAAAGAAGGTATGGGAGACGGTGAATTTTATTACCCAAGAGGGATTGCTTTTGATGAGGAAGGAAATATGTATATTGCCGACACTTTCCATGATCAGGTACAGGTATTTAGCAAAGAAGGCATATTTTTAAGAAAATTTGGCGGGAGCGGAAGTGAATTTGGGCAGTTTAATGGCACAAGATATATTGCCCTTGATTCAAAAAATAATATCTATATCACTGATTATAAAAACGGAAAAGTAGTAAAATATGATAAAGATAATAATTTTGAGTTAGAATTTGGTAATGAGTCGGATAGAATTAATTTAAATTACCCGGAAGGAATTGTTATAGATGAAAGGGGTTATATTTATGTTGCCGATGCCGGAAATAATAGAATTGTAAAATTTTGCGTATCCCAAATAGTTATTCACAGTAATTTGGGAGATAAATATAGAGAAGAAAAGAATTGGGGAAAAGCAATATTAGAATATAAACAGGTTATTTCTACAGATCCTTTAAATATCAATGCTCGCGAAGGAATTGCTACTGCTTTTTATGAAAATAAACAATGGGAAAAGGCTATCGAAGCCTATAACTATCTTCAAAAAGACCATCCTGAGGATCAGAAAATGGAATTAAAAATTATTGATTCCCAATTTAATTTAGCCGTAGATTACGAAAACAATTCCCTTTTTAAAGATGCATCTAAACAATATAAGGTGGTACTAAATTTAAATCCCAATTATCCTTCAGCTAAAAAAAGATACTATTTATCCTATTCTAAATATTTATTTTATTCAACTTATTTTAGAGTAGGTTTTTTATCCTTAATTGTAACAATATTTTTTATAATATTGTTACCAAGAATAAGAAAAAGTAAAAAAAATAGCCGTCATTCTAAAAAAGATAGGTATTAACTAAATCAGTAGAATTAATAAATATTATTATGATTACAATTTATCAAACCCTGCATCTTCGTGGTGGCAGGCGTCTCGCTTTTCAAGAATGGAATTCCCGCGACGCTCCCAGATTAGGTCGAGGACAGATTTTGCGGTAATGGCAGAGAACGATGTTTATATTTTTAGAAAAGTAGGGGAGGGGATCTTATGAAAAAACTGGAAATAAGAAAACCCGCCGTTGCGGGTAGTTTTTACGCTGGTGATTTAAAATCTTTAAATAGACAGATTGAGAGCTGTTTTTTACATAAAATAGGACCGGGAGAAATTCCTCTGGCAAATATCGAAAGAAAAAATAATATTGTTGGATTAGTTAGCCCGCATGCAGGTTATATGTATTCAGGCCCTGTTGCAGCTAACGGATTTTACAAAATTGCTTTAGATGGAAAGCCCGATACCATCATTATATTAGGTCCCAATCATCGTGGTTTTGGTGAAGATATTTCTATTATGGCGGAAGGAAAGTGGGAAACACCTTTAGGGGAATTGAAAATAGATACTGATATCGCAGAAAGCATTTTAAGAAACTCTAAAATAATTAAAAATGACAATAATGCCCATCAATTCGAGCATTCCATAGAGGTTCAATTACCTTTTATCCAGTATATTTTCGGTAAAAATATTAAATTTGTACCAATATGCATGACTCGCCAGGATATTAATACAGATATTGAAATTGCAAAATCAATATGTTCCTCCGTAATTGGTAAAAACATCTTAATAATTGCTAGCTCAGACTTTACTCACTATGAACCGCAAAAATACGCTGAAAACGTTGATAAACAAGCAATAAATGCCATTATTGAATTCAATCCTAAGAAACTATATGATATGGTTTATCATCAGAATTTAACTATGTGTGGTCCTGGTCCAATTACAGTAATGCTCAATATCTGCGAAACATTAGGTGCAAAAAAGGCTAAACTACTAAAATACGCAACATCTGGTGATATTACCGGAATGTATGACCAGGTAGTTGGCTACGCCTCTATAATCATAAAAAAATAATGCATATAAATAAAATATAACTATAAATATTCTAAAAAAATACTATAATAATAATATTTTAGGGTTATAT
>JAGGYO010000280.1 GCA_021162505.1 bacterium | reverse complement strand
TAATAAAACAAAAGAGAATAAAATGAAAAGTGAAAAATATGATCTTATTGAATTTGTATTTAAAAAAATTGGTTTTAAAATAATTAGCAAAAATTTTGACAACATTGATTTTTCTTTAAATTATAATGGCAAAAAATATATTGCAAAATGCAAATATGCAAAAGATATAAACAGTATTATTTTTACTATATTTTATCATTCTGTTGTTCATCTTGAAGCAGAATTAAGAAGAAGAGAAATAAGAAATAACGGCATATCAATTTTTATCATTGATAATGCAGATAAAAGAAAAATTAAAAGTCTTGATAATAAATTTAAAAAATTGTCTCCTGAAATATCTTGGTTGCTAATTAAAAATAAAAATTGTTTTGCTTATCGTTTTATCGGAGAAAAAGAAATAAATTTTGGAAATTGGAAAGATGAACCATATTTTTTAGAAGAAAAAAAAAGTAATTTTAATTTCAGTGATCTTGAATTATGGATGTTCAAAGTTCTTTTTTACCATAACAATAAAAATCATGAAAAGGAAATATTAAATGCCTTTCAATTAAGTAAAATTGCAAAGGTTTCCCGAAGAACTTCAAATAATTGGATAAATATTATGAGAGAGAAAGGTTTTATTATAAATGAAAAATTTAAAAAATTAAGAATCGTAAAAATGGAAGAATATCTTGATCTCTGGACAGGCAAGTATTATATTGAAGATAATGACATTCAATATTATGAATATTTTGGTAATCATAAAAATCATATCAAAGAAATAATAAAAAAAGTTTCAAAAAATCCCCAAAAATATATTTTAACCGGACATTTTGGGTCAGATCTATATAAATTAAGATTTAGTAATGCAAATACTTTACATCTATATGATCTTCAAAATGATATTTCACAAATTGAAAAGGATTTGTATTTAGTTCCCAAAAAGGGGGAAAGTGATATAATAATTATGAGAGCTAAATATCCCGAAAGTATAAAAAGAGGAATGGAATTTGCGATAAAAAATTATGTTGTTGATTTCATACAACTTTACCTTGATTGCTATCATCTAAAAGATAGGGGAAAGGAACAGGCAAATTTAATAGAGAGAAAATTAATCCTAAATGGCTGAAAAATATTTTGAAAATTATCTAAATCAGATTACCAATTCCCTATACATTGTTATAGTTAAATTCGTAATTATTGGTGGCAGTGCGGTTTATATTTACCATTTAATGGAAAAAACTTTACCATCATTATTAACCTTTGATATAGATTTATTAAAGAAAGAAAATAAAACCGATGAACTAAATTTTGAAGAAGAGATTAATAAATTAGGATTTAAACCGGAATATGGAGAAAAGGGAATGATAAAATATGTTAATGAAGAATGGCGAAATGAAACAGGAAGATATTTCGAAATCGAGTTTATTGTTCCTTTAAAAGGAAGAGGAAAAACCGTTGGATATATTGGTAAGAATTTCGTCGCTCAATCTTTACGATATACCGATCTTCTTTTAAAAAATACATTATCATATAGAATGAAAAATGGTGTTGTAATACAAATACCACATCCTGCAAGATTTATTATTCAAAAATTGCTTTCTTGTAAAGATAGAATGGAACAAACAAAACAGCATAACGATTATGCTTATATTGCTGATATTGTTAATATTTTTTTTAATAAAAGAAATGAAATAATAGAAGAAATACTAAATTTGTATAATAGCCCTCGCAAAATATGGATAAAAAGAGCAATAAGAAAATATAGTGAATTATTTGGTGAAAAAAAATCTGAAGGTATAATTTACTCCAAAGAATTGCTTAAAAATATTTCTGAAGAAAAGATTTATTCTCAAGCGAAAATAATGTGTGAAAATCTTCAAGTTATAATTTAAATAATCCCGACTTATTCAAAATCGTTACGATCAATAATATTACAAGAGAGCCAAGTAAAATAATTCCTAAGGATATAATAGTAACACTCAATGCCCATTTAAATGCTAAAAAAATGCTCGATATAAACAATAATAAAAACGAGGTATTGCGACCGTCTTCCTGAAGAGTAAATTTTACAGTACAGAACTCATGTTCAAAATCATAATCTCCGAGTTTTAATCCGAAACTCCGGAGTTGATTTTCTATTTGATAGATCTTTTCTTGTAAGTTTATTTTCTCGCTTATTTTCCCTTTTGCCGTTTTTAGTTTGGATATTTCAATCAATTTTTTTTCAAGAGATTTTCTTTGGGACATAAGCTGATGAAATTCATTTGTCATGTCTTTTTTACTTATTTCAAACGATTTTATCACACCAATTTTCTTAATTTTTTCAACAAAAGTATCAAATTCAATAGGCTTTATCCCTACACTTAAAAATAAAAATCTCTTTTTTCCTTTATCAGATTCTCTTTGTGTTTGAACTATTCCCTTGATCTCTTTGATCAAAATATATATTTTTTTCTTGTCGGCATTAAAATATTTAGTTATTGTATTAATGTCTGCTATCTTTTCATATTTTTGTTCTACCCGAACGGTTTTTTGAATTTTTGCCGATTTTGCTTTATACAATTGTATGTTGCTTGCAAAATTTCTTTTTGAAAAGCCCATATTACTTGACATCATTATTGCTTGTGAATGACCATTATCCGAATGTGGATTAAAGAACTCATAAAATAATCTGGCAATAAAGATCACAATAAAACCAAGTATCAATATCTTCCACCCTTTTTTTAAAAATGTTTTCATACTCACCTCCATCTCTTTTATTATAGTATATTTATTAACATTTTTCAATGCTTTCTACGCAATTCCAAAAAATTGTCCCCCTCTCCATTTTAATTGGCCAAGATTTTAATAAAACCCCATTCACTATAAAGCACGAAGCGGTTTGTATCGTGGTATTCTATTTAGTCATTTCTGTCCCGTTTGGACAATTAGGTAACCTCCGGCATAAATCAAGTCTTTCCGGCATTTTGAACCTTCTTTTTAATGTTGAAATTATTTATCATCTTTTACGCGGTTGCCGGCTGCCGGAATCTCAAAAATAAAAACAAGTTCTCTTTGAAAAAAGTGGAAAAAATGATATAATACGCCTTATGGAGAAGCTATTTTCGTATGTATTCAACCTCACTTTAGAAGCAGGAAATATTTTAAAAAAGAACTTTCAAAGTGAAAAAAAATACGAAATGAAAAATGAAAGAGAGATCGTGACCGATACGGATAAAGAAATAGAGAGATTCTTTTTTGACAACATATTAAAAAAATATCCTAATATGAATTTTATTGCAGAAGAAGAGCATTTAAATGGCTCTCTGGATGGAGACACCATAATATTGGACCCGATTGACGGTACCAATAATTTCTTCTATAAACTCCCTTTTGTAGCGATCTCAATTGCATACTATAAAGACGGGGAAGGGATATTCGGTATTGTTTTCAATCCCATTTTGGAAGAAATGTTCATTGGTAAAAAGGGCGAAGGAGCATTTCTTAATGGAGAAAAAATTAAGGTTTCTTCAATTAATCAAATAAACCAGGCACTTTTGGGAACAGGGTTACCATATAAAAGAGATAATGAAAGAAATAACTTGGATAATATTGTAAAATTCGGAATAAAATGCAGGGACATTAGGCGATTCGGATCCGCTGCTTTGGATATCTGTTATGTTGCAAAAGGGACATTTGACGGATATTGGGAATTACAGCTTAAAATCTGGGATGTAGCAGCAGCAGCTGTGGTCTTAAAAGAAGCCGGCGGGAAATTAACTAATTTTGATAATAATTCTCTTGATCTGAGAAGAGATGATTTTTTAGCGAGCAATGTATTGCTGCATAACAAAATGCAAGATGTCTTGCAAAAGGAGGCGGTATGATATTTTCACATGGAAAAGCGGAAAAGGAAACAAAGGATTTGATCTTTCAGCATTTTGATGCCGTAAAAGGCGCAATTGAATATTTAAATAAAATGCTGAGTACTATTTTTGATAATACTGAACATAATGCTAAGGAATGTTCTATGAACATTCATAAAAAAGAACATGAAGCAGATATTTTAAGGAGGAAGATACTGCAGATCATTGAAAAAGGGGCATTTCTTCCAACTATGCGTGGAGAACTATTAAGCTTTGTAGAAAAAGTGGACGGTATTGCCGATAAAGTGGAGTCCGTGGGTGATTATTATGTTCTATATAGCCCCCTCATTACGGAAGTAGAATATCAAAAACTTCTTAATATCGGAAGAATTTCACTTGAAGCATTTAATAAGTTGGTTACAGCGTATAAGGTGCTTTTTACTAATTTTGATGAAACACTTGTTTATTGTCAGGAGATCGAAAAATTAGAAGAAGATGTCGATAAAATCGAGTGGGATCTGAAGAAAGCGCTCTTTGAAAAGAAAGAAGAAGGACTTGCAATGAAAATATTAAAGAAAGATTTTGTTAATAGTTTATGTGATATTTCAGACAGGATCGAAGACGCTAGTGATATTTTGGAAATAATGGTCGTTAAAAGGAAAATTTAGTGTCTGGAATATTTTCGTTTTTCCTTAGAATAATTCCAGGTGGGTTCCTTGGCTGGGGACTCGGGGCAAATGATACATCAAACATTTTTGGAACTGCTGTTGCAAATAAGATCATCCGCTTCTGGTTAGCTGCTGCCATTACAAGTATATTCGTACTTTTGGGGTCATACCTTGAAGGACCAAAAACATTTGACACAGTAGGTAAGCTATTCGAGGTTCTTGCTGTGAACGATGTTTACGCTATTGCTCTGGGTGCCGCCATTAGTGTTTGGTTCTTTACATATTTGAGATTGCCTATCTCAACCTCACAGGCACTTGTAGGTTCAATTTTGAGTGTCGGTTTATTGAAAGGACAAAATCTTAATGTAGCAAGATTAATAAAGATCATCATCTGTTGGATCACAACACCAATTGGTGGGTTTATTATCGGCTTCATTCTCTATATTATAATTCGTTACATTTTCTCTAAATTAAAATATGGTTTAAATTTTTACAATAATTTTGTAAGAATAGGGATCATGGTCGTTGGAGCTTTTGGAGCATATTCTCTTGGAGCTAATAATGTAGGAAATGTAACAGGTATTTACGCTATGCAAATGCCCATGGGATTAAGTCCCAAACTATGGGCTTTATTGGGAGGAATATTTATTGCTATTGGTGTTGTTACCTATTCAAAAAGAGTAATGTTAACAGTGGGAACCAAAATTTCCAAATTAGATCCTCTCATGGCACTTGTTGCAATTTTAGCTGAAAGTATAACAATTTGGATATATACACAATTAAGGGTTCCTGTTTCTACCTCACAAGCAATAGTTGGCGCCGTAGCAGGCGTTGGTGCCGTAAAAAGCATTAAAAATATTGATTTTAGAACATTAGGTAAAATCGGTATTGGCTGGATAATGACGCCCATTGCTGCCGGTATTGTAACAGCATTAATCAGATTAATTATAAGGTTATTATGGAAAAATTAAGAGATGTTCAAAATGAAAGGCCATTATTTGAAGTAAAAGTCGATAGGGTCGGGGTTAAACATATTCAGATCCCTATACAGGTTGAAGATAAAAAGAATAAAGTTCAATCAACCATTGCAAGTATTAATATGTTGGTTTGTTTGCCTGATTTTCAAAGGGGAACTCATATGAGTCGGTTCACGGAGCTTATTCATTTGAATAAGGGGACTCTTTCACTAAAAAATATAAAAAGCACCTTGAAACAATTAAAACATAATTTAAAAGCAAATGAGGCTTTCTTAATTATTGATTTTCCATACTTTCTCGAAAAGGAAGCCCCAGTTTCAAAGATAAAAAGTTTAATGAAATATGACATAACATACGATTGTTCAATAAAAAAAGATAAATTTGCGATTTCCATGAAGATAAAGATACCCGTAATGACACTTTGCCCTTGTTCTAAATCCATATCAAAACATAATGCTCATAACCAGAGAGCATATATAACCCTGACAATTGATACGCTACATTTTTATTGGCTGGAAGACCTTATTGAAATTGGTGAAAACGCTGCAAGCTCCCCGCTTTATACTACATTGAAAAGACCTGATGAAAAATATATTACCGAACACTCTTATGAAAAGCCGCGCTTTGTGGAAGATGTTGCAAGAGATGTTGCAGCACAACTTGATAAATTTGATAAAATAAATAAATTTACGGTAGAAGTGGAATCAATAGAATCTATACATAACCATTCCGCTTATGCAATGATAGAATATGAAAAAAGTCATCGGAATTGATATTGATTCCGTCCTTGCTGATTCTGACCAAGTATTTACCAAAGAATTGGAGAGAATAACCGGCAAAAAATTATTTAGAAGCGATAATTCTCCATTTAAATATGAAGAAGCATTTGATCTTGACGATAAAACAATAAGTAAGTTTTGGCAGGATTTTACTGCGAAAAGGGGATGGCAAAAAATACCTGTTATGCCTAATAGTGTTGAAACGGTCAAAAGACTGAAAAATCAAGATTATTATATAATCATTATCTCGGCAAGACCGCCAAAAATCGAAGCTCAAACCAAAGAGTGGTTGAAGATCAATAATATTTATTATGATGAATTATATTTAACCGACTATAAAGAAAAGATCAATTATATAACACATCTTTCTAATCTTAAATACTTTATTGAAGACCATCCGGATTTTGCTTATCAATTTGCAGAGAAAGGTGTAAAGGTTTTATTATTTGATTGGCCCTGGAATAAAAATGTATCTCACAAAAATATCATTAGAGTAAAAAATTGGATTGAAATTCAGAATATCTTTTTTAAATCAAATCTAAATAAATAATCAATAAAGGAATACAAAACAATAATTAAAAGAAGATAATTGGCAATGTTTCTCCAAAGATCAAAAGAACTTGAAATTTCAAGTATATTACCCTTGACAATAATTGTAATATAGAGTAAAAAAATAATGACGAACATTTGAATAGTGGTCTTTAATTTTCCCGAGAACATTGCAGGTACCACCTTTCCCTTTGCAGCAAATACCATTCTCAAACCATTGATAGTAAATTCCCTGAAAAGAATGAAGATAACGATCCATGCAGGGATAAATTCGATCTCAACTAATAATAAGAGAGCGGAAAACACAAGGATCTTATCTGCCAAAGGATCTGCAAACTTTCCAAAATCACTGACAACATTATACTTTCTTGCTATCTGTCCGTCGAAAAAATCTGTTAAACTTGAAACTATAAAAACAATAAGCGCACAGGTATAGAAGTGTAAAATAAATAGAATCACAAAAACAATAGCAAGAACTATTCTCAATACTGTTAAAATATTCGGTACATTTTTCATTTTCTCCCCCATAGCTCTCCGTTTTTAACGGATAACTTTACCCTATAGAAATTACCAAGATGTATATTTTTTCCGGTGATCTTAATAGTAAGATCTACATCAGGTGAATCTCGGAAGGTCCTTCCCAAATAATAACCGGAACCCTCTTCATCAATTATTACTTTTTCCCTTTTTCCTTTTGAGAATTCTCTATAAATATTTTCTGAGATCATATTTTCCATTAAATCAAGTCGTTTATCTACAATTTCTTTTTCTACGGGTAAAAGGGACATGGAATTTACCAAATTTCTCTCATCATAATACGGGAAAACGGAAACCCTTGATAAAGCAAATTCCTTGATAAAATTCAATATTTTTTCAAAATCCGCGGGCATTTCTGATGGAAATCCAATAATAAAAGAGGTTCTGATCTCGCCTCCTGATTTTTTTATATATTTTAGCAATGGAAAAAAATCTTTAGAAAGCGGTTTTCTACCCATTAATTTTAGTAATCGCTCATCTATATGCTGCAGCGGAATATCAAAATATGGAAGCACGGTTTTCATATTAAAGATCGCATCAACGAACTCTTTGCTTATTATGTCAGGGTACAGATAGTGAACACGAATCCAGGCAAAGCCCAATTTATCAAGTTCTTCTAATAATTCCAATAAGTGAGATTTCCCGTCCCGATCTTTACCATAATCACTACTGTCTTGAGCAATGATTATCAATTCACGAATTCCCGCATCTAATATTTTTTTTGCTTCAGCAATAATGTGCTTTTTTGATTTGCTCCTTAATTTGCCTTTAATATAAGGGATCATACAATATGTGCAATGCTTAGAACAGCCCTCTGCTATTTTTAAATACTCATAATGTTTGCCGAATACCAATGCTCTTTCGCATTTTTCATAAAGTTCTGTCCGTTTTCCTAAAAGAACCTTTTTATTGAAATTATAAAATTCAGTAATATTATTATAATGGTCAATACCCCTAATAGCGTCTATTTCATTTGAAAAAGCTATATTACCCTGAAATCTTTCGGGTAAACAACCGGATACAATGATACGCTCTATCTTGCCTTCCTTTTTCAATATAATAGCCTCTTTAATAGCATTATAGCTCTCCTCCATTGACGGTTCTATGAAAGAGCAGGTATTTATTATAATATAATCAGTATCATTAATATCAAAAGACAGG
>JAGGYO010000120.1 GCA_021162505.1 bacterium | reverse complement strand
ATTTTCTTTTTTTTTTCAATATTTTCATTTTCTATATTTCTAAAAAGATCCGGATCCATATCGTCAATAAATTTAATAAGATATTTTTCACGAAAACCTAATTTTAATGATTTAATCTTTTCCATTGAGAGTTTATTTAATTGCTTAATACTCGGAAAAAAATAGTAATCACTATTTTTATATATTATCTTATTTTCGGTGAATAGTCGAGAAAGTTCCTTAATCCTTCTTTTTATTAAGGGGATATTTGATTGAATGGAGAACAGATAGGATATAGCGGTTTCAAAAGGATCTTGATTTAGGACACGAAGACCTTTGGAGAAATTTAATATCTCACCTATCAATTCATTATTTTTTTTTGGTGTGTTCCCTAAAATACTTTTTTCAAATTCATTATGATCAAAATCAATATTGAAATAATCTGCTAAGTATTTTTCAATCCTTTTTTTTGAAAGTTTTTCCTTTGATGAAATAACCCCCTTGATGATTAAGCATTTATCTTCGTATTTTACTTCAAAAAGTCCGTATTTTAAAATCCCGAGCCAGTTATTAGAAGAAATTTTTTCCCAGCGGAATGCTTGCCCGCAATTAAGTGTAGCATCAAGGTTATACGGCAATTTGGGGTGTAGAAGAATGTTAATCATTCTTGAAATATTTTTCAAGGGAATTAGATTTTGTTCCTTTGCTTAAAAGAACAGAGAGCTTTATCCTTGCCTTTTGTCCCGAAAGTGATCCTCCGAAGATACATCCCATTTTTTTCAATTGCTTGCCACCGCCTTCATACCCATAGACATCAAGCACACGACCCTGATATGCTCTGGAAACTATTAAAACAGGAATTTTATTAGCAATTGCTTTCTGAATACCGGGAATTACCTTTGGCGGAACATTCCCACGGCCCAATGCTTCTACAACAATGCCTGAAACACCTCTTTCAACTGACTTTTCAATAAGATATGAATCAGCACCGGCATAGAGTTTTATCAAATAAACATCCTCAATAATATTTGAAATATCATAGTATTCATGGAAATAACGGCTTCTGTAAAAAATAATTTTGTCCTCATCTGCAATACCGAGAATTCCCATATATAAACTAGAAAATGAGGATATGTTTGATGTGTCTATCTTTGTCACGGTCTTTGTATCAAAGATCTCATCATTTAGAACAACCATTACCTTATGTTCTTTACTTTTAAGATCAGTTGCCACGCGTATGGAAGTGTAAATATTTCGTGGTCCATCCAGTCCCAGTTCATTTATGGAACGCATTGCTGCGGTTAAAACCACCGGTTTACCTTTAGGTAGTGTTAGATCCAGAAAATATGCTGTTTCTTCCAGTGTATCAGTCCCATGTGTTATAACAAAGCCATCATAGTTTTTTGAATTTTCAATAATAATATTCCTTATTTCCAGCATATTTTTTAATGTAATATGTGGTGAGGGATAATTCCCGTATTCATTTATATCCACTTTGATCTTATCTTTAAACGGCGGCAGTGAAGATAAAAGATCTTTCCCTACAAGAATTGGCTTATAGCCTGTTTTTGTATCCCCATCCATAGCAATTGTTCCACCTGTAGTTATCAAGAGTATTCTTTTTTTATTCATAGCTTCTCCATTCTTACATTTTATAATAATTAAATTTTAAATCAAGAGAAATAATAAATTAAAAATGAATAATGAGTTTCATGATCTCATAAACCGCTATACATAGCCCAGCGGCAAAAGGGACAGTAAGAAACCATGATAGAAAAATTGCAGCAAGTACCCTAAGGTTTATTGAACCGATACCGCGAGCTAAGCCGACACCTGTAACAGTTCCAACGGAAATATGCGTAGACGATAAGGGTATCCCAAGGTGAGAACCGAATAATACTGTGGTTGCCGCTGAAAATTCAGCCGCAAATCCACGGGAGGGAGTGATTTCAGTAATTCGCTTTCCAATGGTCTCCATTACCCTGTATCCCAATGTTGCAACACCTGCTACAATACCCGCTGAACCTAATAGCAATAGCCATAAAGGAATCTCGGAATGTAACGATAGTTCTCCTGTATTAATAATGGCAATAATAGCAGCAATGGGGCCAATGGCATTTGCAACATCATTAGCACCATGAGCAAAGCATTCATAGGAAGCAGATATTACTTGTAGTATCTTTGAAAAATTTTCTACATCATCTATCTGATTACCACTTGACTTTTTCTTTCGCAAATACAAATAGGTCACAGCCATTGCAAGTAAACCGATAATAATAGACAACATACTTGCCGGCAGGAACTCAAGATCAAAATTCAGATTTTTTAAACCCTTATAAATAGTGGCAAGAGATAATAAAAACGCCACGAAAAACACAAAAAATGGTGCAATTTTTTTAAAACTCTGAAAAGGATGCTGTTTATTATATATGGCGAACTTATAGATATTGAAGATAATAAAACTGATAATTGCCCCGATAATGGGTGAAAATATCCAAGATAGCGTTATTATTAAAATGAACGGCCAATGTATTGCAGCAGGTCCGTATGCTATCAAACCAAAGCCCAAAAGCGAACCAATAATGGCATGCGTCGTAGAAATAGGCATCTTGAATATGGTAGCAAGTGTTATCCATAATCCTGCAGAAATTACAACCGCAAGCATTCCATAAGCAAATATCATGGGATGTCCTTCGAAATAATGAAAATTCAAAATATTTCCTTTAATTGCCTTTACCACATGCCCGCCAACGAGAAAAGCGCCTAAAAATTCAAAAATCGATGCGATTATAATTGCTTTTTTTCTGGATATGGACCCTGCTGAAACAGATGTCCCCATATTATTACCAACATCATTTGCTCCTATATTCCATGCTATATAGAACCCTACAATAATGGTTACAATAAGAAATATGCTCATTTTACTTTGCGATGATCCTTTTTATACGATCTGAAGCATTTTCCAAATTATCTGTGACTCTATCTACCAAAGTAGTAAGTTTTGATATGAAAAATATTTCTACAGCTGAATATCTGTCCTCAAGATTGAAGATCTTCTTTCCAAGATCATGGGCAGCATTATCTACTTTTCTTTCAAATTCTGAAATATTTTCCATTTCCATTGGCATTCCCTTTTTATATTTTGGAGCAAAATCAGCTCTTTGGTATTTATTAAAATTATCCAGAAGTCTTTCATATTCTAAAATGGCTTTCTTGGTGAAATCAAAGATCTTATCTATATCTTCCAAAATATCATCATCTATTTTGAAGATCTTAAAGTCAAGATATTTAATAACATCTTCAGCGGCATCAGCTACGGAATCCTGCATTTTTATAAGAGATAATAGGTCCTCTTTCCTCAGTGATGACATTAGGCTTGTAGTAATGATACTATTCAACTTCATTTTCACTTCGTCGGCTTCATGCTCAATCTTGCTTACCTCTTCAATGGAAACAGGTTGTCCTGATTTCCATAGCTTATAGTTTTTTTCGCAAATTTCAAATGCATTTTTTGCGATACCATAATGTTGCAATATTAGTCCCATTGGGCTTTTTTTGAAAAGTTTGTAGAATCCCCACATTGCGGCCTCCTTTTACCTAAGATTTTACCATTTTAAATTTTAAAGTCAAACAAAATTTAAAAAATTTTACCATTTATTTGACCTCTTTGCATCACGCTAATTTCATCCCCAAATCGTTTCGGTTGCATCACGCTAATTT
>JAGGYO010000122.1 GCA_021162505.1 bacterium | reverse complement strand
TTTGGAGGATTCATTCAGATATTTCCTATTTAGCTAATGATTATTATGGGAATTCAGAAAAAATAATGGAAATATACAAGGAAAATTTAAAGAAGGGATTACGACTTGTAACAAACGAACAAAGGTGTGAAATAATATATGAAAATTATGTATAAATTTTGCAAAATACACAAAATATTTGCTTTTTTTATATTTTTTATGTAAAATAAACTTATGAAGATAAAAATAGTTGGGGCATACGGTGCTTCATTATCAACATATCATTTAACAACTTTTATACTCGATAAAACGATAGCACTTGATGCCGGATCACTAAATATTATGGATCTGGAAGATCAACTGGCTATTGATCATATCTTTATTACGCATGCTCATCTGGACCATATTGGCGGTATTGCTTTCTACATTGATAATATTTTTGCATTGACCAATAAAACAATTTTTATACATGCTATTCCGGAAGTTATAAAAAGTATGAAAGATCATCTTTTTAATAAGGATATTTGGGTAGATTTTACAAAATTGCCTTCTGAGGGTCGTCCGAGAATTTCTTTTAATGAATTGAAATTATTTGAACCCGTTGAGGTTAATGGTAAAATAATTACTCCTTTACCTACTGAACATATTGTTCCTTCCAGTGCTTTTTTGATTGAAGAAAAGAAAAAATATTTTTTATATACGGGCGATATGATCAGAGCCCCCAAAATGTGGGAATATGTTAATAAACTACCTAAATTAAAGGGAATGATCATTGAGGTATCTTTTCCTGACAGTTTAATGAATATTGCGAATGCGAGTAAACACTTAACACCGTCACTCTTGCGGAAGGAGTTAAAGAACCTGAAACATATGGAAACTGAAATTTACATTTACCATATAAAGCCCATGTTCATAGATGAGATAGTACAAGATCTATTTCCAAAAACGGTTGATAGAAATATTAAGTTATTGTATGAAGATGAGATCATAGAGATTTAGGAGGCAATGGTGGGTTGGTTCAGCAGAAAAAAGAAACCGGAACATAATAAAGATACTAGTGTTGATATAAAGAAGGAAGCTTGGAAAAAATGTCCACAATGCGGCGAGATCATTTGGATGAAAAATCTAATTGATAGTGAATATACATGTCCTTCCTGCGGATATCATTTTCGGTTGACCTTTAAGGAAAAGATAGTACTCTTCACAGATCAAGATTCTTTTACAGAACTCTTTGAAAATATCGGTTGTGTAGATCCCTTGAATTTTAAAGATGTTCAACCCTATAAAAAAAGAATACAGAGAACACAACAAAAGACCGGTAGAAAGTCCGCGTTCGTAGCCGGAGTAGCAAAGATCACGGGTATTGATGTTGCTATCGGATTCCTGAACTTTGAATTTATGGGCGGTTCCCTCGGTTCCGCAGAAGGTGAAAAGATCAGTCTTTTAATTGAACACGCCATTGAAAATCATCTTCCTTTAATAATAGTTTCATCATCAGGCGGCGCAAGAATGCAGGAATCCATTTTGTCTTTGATGCAAATGGCAAAAACATCCGGAATGCTTGGTGAATTAGGAAAAACGGGACTGCCGTATATCAGTGTATTGCTTGATCCAACAACAGGGGGCGTATCCGCTTCATTTGCCATGCTGGGTGATATTAATATTGCTGAACCTAATGCCTTGATAGGATTTGCAGGTCCCCGTGTAATACAACAAACCATTAAACAGGATCTTCCCGATGGATTTCAAAAATCAGAATTTCTGGTAGAACACGGCATGGTAGATCTTATTATAAAAAGAAAGGGTTTTAAGGAAAAATTAGGGAAAATATTGGACTATCTCAATGGGAATTGATGGAAGTACATTAGAAAATCTATATCAAAAAAAACAAGGCGAGATCAAGTACAATTTAAATAATATAAAGAAATTAGCCCGTGCTTTTTCTGATCCGCAAAAAGAACTAAAGGTCATCCATATTACCGGCACTAATGGTAAGGGCTCTGTCTCGGCAATTTTAGAATCTTTGCTCATATCCAGTGGCTATAAAGTGGGTCTGTTCACTTCTCCCCATTTAGTAAATTATAATGAACGATTTCGAATTGATCAAAAAGATATTGATGATGAAATATTAAAAAAATATATAAATATGATAACTAAAAGATCAAGGGAAATAGACATAGAGCCATCATTTTTTGAAATATCGACCATGGTAGCTTTTCTATATTTTTCACGGGAAAAAGTGGATTATGCTATTCTGGAAGTAGGTCTTGGCGGCCGATTGGATGCTACGAATATTGTTATACCTATAATATCCATCATTACCATGATAGATATAGAACATAAGCGTTTATTGGGAAATACCAAAACAAAGATCGCAATAGAAAAATGCGGTATTGTTAAAAAAGGACATCTCTTTATTACCGGTGAACCTTCGAGTAGAATTAGGAATACTATAATACATGAAGGCTTGCGGCGTGGTGGTATATATGGTATAGAAAATAAAATTATCATTAAAAAAAATGTTGAAACATTAAAATACCAAAAATTAGATATCAGTGTAAAAGGAAAAAGTTACAAAAATCTCACTTATCCTCTCTTGGGCGATCATCAACTCCGTAATTTAAAATTAGCCCTTAACGGTTATTTGAATATTTTTAAAGATCTTTCCACTGAAACACTAAGAAATGGATTGAAAAACATTATATGGAAGGGACGCATGACATTGTTTTCTCATAATCCCCTTATATATGTGGATGGTTGTCACAATAGCTCTGCTTCAATATCATTGAAAAAAACTATAAAAACAATATATTCCAAGAATAAAATAGGAAAAAAATATCTACTTTTCGGTATGGTCAAGAAAAAAGCCCTTTCACGCGTCTCTTCAGATCTTTTCCCGCTTTTTGATATTGTGTATATTACAGATTTTGAAACGGAGCGAGCAAGAGAGTTAAAAGATTACCTTCCATACTTGAAAAAAAATGCAAAAAAATTTATCATATTCAATAAGTTAGAGAATGCTATGGAAATATTACATTTGAAAATGAGAAAAGAGGATTTTTTATTATGCACCGGTTCATTATATTTAGTAGGCGATTTTTTAAAGAGGAGTGATCTATGGGAAAAGTAGTTTTCGAGAATGTAGGCAAAACTTATGATAACGGATTTAATGCAGTAAAAGATATAAATATAGAAATGTTCGATAAAAAATTCACCGTAATCGTTGGTCCGTCAGGGTGCGGTAAAACGACTACATTAAGAATGATCGCGGGTCTTGAAGAAGTTACAGCAGGCAAAATATATATTGATGACAAAGTAGTAAATAATATTTCTCCGAAAGATAGAAATATAGCAATGGTTTTTCAGAATTATGCTCTTTATCCCCATATGACCGTTTATGAAAACATGGCATTTGGTTTGAAACTAAGAAAATATCCCAAACAACAAATAGTAGATAGGGTTAAATCGGCTGCGGAGATATTGGGGATCACCTATTTATTAGATAAAAAACCCAAGACCCTTTCAGGTGGTCAACGACAAAGAGTTGCAGTGGGCCGTGCTATTGTTAGAAAACCCAATGTTTTTCTATTTGATGAACCTCTTTCAAATTTAGATGCAAAATTGAGAGTACAAATGAGAACCGAAATTCAAAAACTGCATAATAAATTAAAAACCACAATGATCTATGTTACCCATGATCAGATGGAAGCCATGACCATGGGAGATCAGATAGTCATAATGAATGATGGCGAAATCGTTCAAGTTGCCGATCCAATAACTATGTATAATAATCCAAAAAATAAGTTCGTAGCGGATTTTATCGGTTCTCCGTCAATGAACTTCATGAATGGCAGGATTATAAAAAAAGGGACGGATCTTTTCTTTGTGAATGACGGTGGTGTCCAATTGCAATTATTTAAACATCATATGGATAAACTGGAGAGCTATATAGACAAAGAAATAATCTTCGGATTTAGACCTGAGCATGTTGATGACAAAATATTTGTTCCCGATGCCAAAGTAAATACCATAATGAAAGCAACCGTTGATGTAATAGAACCCATGGGTTCGGAAATATATATATATTTCAAAACAAAATCCAACTCGTTCATAGGAAAATTAAATCCCAAGGTTCAATTAAAATTAGGGGATATCGTTGAAATTGTTATTGATATGGAGATGGTACATTTTTTTGATAAGGAGACGGAAGAAACTATAGTATGATCAAATGGCATGATATTAAAATTATTTTTAGTGATATTGACGGTGTTCTAACGAACGGATCTTTGATGATCTTCAATAATGGTATTTATGGTAAAACTTTTTCTACCCGTGATGGGCAAGGTATTGTCATGGCCGTTAAACAGGGAATAAAAATATACTGGATCACAGGAAGAGATGATTATGCTTCCAGGATCAGGGCAGAAGAATTAAGTGTGGGATATATATATTCAAATGGTAGAAGTAAATTGGTTATTGTTGAAGAAATATTGAAAAAAGAAAAACTCAAAAGGTCAAATGCTGTTTTTATCGGTGATGATATTCCGGATCTTATTGTAAGGGAAAAATTATTTTTTGCCTGCCCTCAGGACGCCCACGAAAGTGCCAGAGCCCATTCAGATCTCATTATACCCTTGAATGGCGGTCAAGGGGTTCTAAGGTATATTATTGATAAGGTAGTAAATGAAAATTAGAATTTTTTTTTTGTTCTAATACTACTTTTCAACTATGGGTGTAAAAAACGAAAAATACCCGCGCATTCTTTAATAAAAGCCGATTATTATATACAAAATATACAGATCACGGCAAGCAAAGGACAAACATCTCTTTGGTCATATTTCGGAGATTCACTTGAAATAAAAAAAGATAAGCTTATCGGGAATAATGTAAAAATTAAATTCAATACCGGTAAAACACTTCGGGGTGATCACGGGGAAATGGTTGAAAAAAAATATATGAAATTAAAAAGAAATGTTGTCTATAAAGATGCGGATCATGAGCTTTATTGTAAATCTCTTTTTTATGATATGTTCAAGCATGAGATCACTATAGAAGGAGAATTTACTCTTTACGAGAACTCAAAGAAAACCACAATTTATGGCGTGGACTTGACAAGTGATGATAATTTTATTAATATACATATTAAGAAGATCAATAAATTAATATTGCTGGCGGAGAATAATAATGGAAAAGAAAAGTAAAGTTTTAGAAGCAAAGAATCTGAAGAAGATATATAAGGGCAAAATAGTTGTAAAAGATGTTTCAATAACATTGAAGCAGGGCCAGATCATTGGGTTATTAGGTCCAAATGGAGCAGGAAAGACAACATCCTTTTATATGATCGTCGGACTGATAAAGCCCAACGGAGGGGAGATATTTATTAACGGAGAAAATGTTTCGAAATACCCTATTTATAAAAGGGCGCAAATGGGTATTACCTATCTTCCCCAAGAAAAATCCATATTTAGAAATCTTACCGTTTGGGACAATATAATGGCAATAGTGGAATACAATGAACCTAAAAAGAGCAAAAGGAAAGAGAGGGTTGAAAAACTATTAGAGGAATTTTCCATTTCCCATTTGGTGAAAAATAAAGGGAACCAATTATCCGGTGGAGAAACAAGAAGAGTAGAAATCGCCCGCGCATTAGCCACTACTCCTAAATTCATATTATTGGACGAACCTTTTACAGGTGTTGATCCAAAATCAATCGAAGAGCTCCAAAAACTGGTATTAGCATTAAGTAAAAGAGATATCGGCATATTGATCACCGATCATAATGTTCGAGAGACCTTGAAAATTACGGACTTTTCTTATATAATATACGAAGGACAGATATTGAAAAGCGGTAATAAGAATGACCTCATTAATGATCCCTTAGTAAGAAAGATCTATCTGGGAGAGAATTTTACAAATTAGTGGAAAATAAAAAAATGAATCTTAACCTCAATATTAGAAATGTATTAAAACAAGAATTAAGGTTAAGTCCTCAACTCATACAAACCATGAAATTATTGGAACTTACGACCTTGGAATTAAAAGATGAATTAAAAGAAGAATTGGAAGTCAATCCTTTCCTGGAGGAAGAAGCAAGGACGGATAATTATGATATGATGGGAAAGGAAATAGATAGAAGTGAAAAAAATGAACCCGATGTTGACTATGACTATATAGATGATTATTATAATGAAACTGATACCAATAGGGAAGAGGATAATGTTATTGAAAACACTCTCAGACAGGGTGTTACCTTGGAAGAAAAGCTGAAAGAACAAATTGATGTGATAATGGAAAACGATGAGGAAAAAGAGATCTCTTATTATATTATCAGCAGTTTGAATGAACAGGGCTTCCTTCAATTTTCCGTCTACGATATTTATCTGGACCTCAAAAGGAAATACGATGATATTACAAAAGATAAGATAGAGGTCATCCGACGAAAAATAATGAACTTGGAACCCATGGGTTGCGCTTCATATAATTCAAAAGAAGCACTATTAATTCAGATGAAAGCCCTTGAAGGTGAATCTGAAAGATATAATATCATTAACAATTATTGGGACGATGTCCTACATCTGCGGTATGAGAATATTGCAAAGAGTGAAGAATTGGACGAGGATGAGGTAAAAAAACTTATATTTTCAATAAAAGAATTTGAAATATATCCGGGAAGACAATACCAAGATATGATAACACCCATGGTTGCTGTTGATGCTATCGTTTTTCTCAATAATGAGGATAAAATTATTGTGATTGTTACGGATGGTGATCTTAACCATTATAAATTGAACCATTCCCTTTATGAAGAGATCAATAATAAAAAATTTTTTTCCAAAAGCCAGGTAAACCGTATGAGAGGTAAATATGAAAATGCAAGATTTCTTCTAAAAGGCATCTATCAAAGGAGAGAATCCATATATTTAATCACAAAAGCCATCTTTGAAATACAAAAGGATTTTCTCAAGGTCGGACTGAAAGGTATAAAGCCGCTTAAACTAAAAGAGATAGCTGAGATAACAGGAATGCATGAGTCAACGGTAAGTAGAATTACAAGAAACAAGTATGTTCAAACGCCCAGAGGGATATACAGATTAAAATATTTCTTTTCCCATGGAATAGGAGATACGGAAGAAACCAGTATTTCTACGAAGATAATAAAAGATCACATTAGAGAGATCATAGAGAATGAAACAGCTGATCATGTCTACAGCGATCAGGAAATAGTAGAAATATTGAGATCTCGGTATGTTACATCAATTGCAAGGCGTACTGTTGCAAAGTATAGAGAACTCTTGGGAATACCCAAGCAGTCAATACGAAAAAGGAAGCTAAAATAGGAGGTATATATGGATGTAATTATCAATGGTAATTTTCATGTGACAAATCACATTAAGGGCTATTTTGAAAAGAAGGTCATGAAATTTGAGAAGTTGTTTCCTTCTCCCGTGACCATACATGCAAATGTTTTGCATGAAGGTAACGGCTATACCGTTGAAACAAGTTTTATCACCGGCAAAAAGACCTTTCACTTAAAAGAGCAGGGTCAACAGCCACTAGAGGCTATTGATAAAATTATAGATAAATTGGAGCGTGTTATTTTTAAAGAGAAAGATATTAAACAAGAAAGAAGGTCAAAAAAGTCTCTAAAGGATCTGGAATTTGCTATTGATGACGGCGAAGATACCGTTGAATATGAAATAAATCTAATTAATATTAAACCTATACCGGTAGAGGAAGCGAAAATGATGCTTGATGAGAATAAATATGATTTTTATCCATTTGTTAATGACGAAACAGGAAAAATAAATATAATATTTAAAAAGAAAGATCGTTATGGATTATTTGTACAAAATAAATAATAATAATGGTATTACCATTAAACAATTTGTTTCCGATCTCGAAGGCTATGAAACCTTAGAGGATCTTACCAAGACCTCAGGTACCGGAAAAAGAAGGATAAGGTACCCCGAATTCGGTTCTCTGGGACTACTCTTTTTGAAATTTTTCAAGAACCATGTTAGCGGACAGATATATCTCTTGGAGAATCGTAAAAATTCATATTTTTATTCACTTAGTTTTGAAGAAAAAAAGAGATTCTTAGAGTCAATAAAGCATTTAAATGTCCCCCTATTCGTTATTTGCGGGCATAAACCCTTAAAAAGGGATGTTTCTCTATTTAGAGAATATAACTTTCCACTTTACTACACCAGAGATAAGAGAAAGGATGCAAGAGATAAGATCGAACGCTATTTAAACTTTATTTTTGCAAAAAAAATTTCCATACACGGTGTTTTAATGGATGTCTTTGGAATTGGTATTTTGATCCGGGGAAAAAGCGGGATAGGTAAAAGCGAACTTGCAATTGATCTTCTGGAAAAGCGCCATCGATTGGTCGCGGATGATCTTGTTATTGTTCATCGAAATGGTGAATTCATAACGGGATACGGTTTGAATAACTCTCCATTTGCTTTTCATATTGAAGCCCGCGGTGTTGGTTTGATCAATATAAAAAATTTATTCGGTGTGGAAGCCATCAGGGTAAAGAAACGGGTTGAGATCATTATAGATTTAGTTAGTGGAGATAAAATAGACAATGCTAATTTTGATAGGATAAGGGTAAAACCCCAGTTTGAAAATTTGCTTGACCTTGAGATCCCGAAATATACGATCCCTGTTACTTATTCAAAAAATTTGGCTAATCTCATTGAAGTTGTTGCATTAACTCATATTGCTACGATCATGGGTCAAGGCGCCGTGGATGCCATAAATGAAAATATCAATAAGTCGCAGAAAAAACAAGTTATTGATAAATATTTTTTTATTGCGGATGATGAGTAAAATTAAAATATTTATTTTAACTCATGGAGATCTATGTAATGCATTGAGCCAAGTGTTAAGGCATATGTTGGGCGACTCTTTAAGTAATGAGGTAATATCCGTGCCACTTAAAAAGGATATGAGCAGAGACAGCTATTATGAATTGTTAAATAGTATGATCTCTAATGAGGAGACCATATTCTTTACAGATATCCCGGGAGGAACTCCGGATATTATCGCAAAGATGATTGTGATGAAAAGGGAGAGAGGAACAGTTATATCCGGAGTTAACCTTCCAATGTTAATAAATTTAATAAGGCAGAAGGAATATGATGATCCGGAAGATTTTGTCAATAAATTGATCATATCAGGGAAAAATGGAATACAAAAATTTAATAACAAGGATTGATGATAGATTGATTCATGGTCAGGTCAATGTAGGGTGGATACAACCCCTCCATATAAAAAGGGTTTATGTGGTAGATAATGAGAGCTCCAAAGATGATTTCATTGTTAATCTTTGGTCCATGTCCCTGGATGAAGATAGCGAACTCCGTGTTTTTAACGAAGAGGATTTTATTGAAAAATACAATACATTGGATTTTAATGACTCCATGATCCTTATTAAAAGCATTGAAGTTATATATGATCTGGTTAAGAAGGTCCCTGATCTTTTTAGAGAAATTAATATTGGCGGATTGCACTATATGTCTTTAAAACTAGCGGTTTTCCCATGGTTTTTCATTTCTCAAGTAGAGATAGAACAATTAAAAGAACTTTTTAGTAAGGGTATCAATTTCTATATACAAATGGTCTTGAATTCACAAAGAATAGATGTAGATCAAAAATTTTTACAGAAAATAGAGGAATTATGGCAGAAAAATCACGCTTAATACTCTGTTTTCATAATCACCAGCCCGTTGGGAACTTTGATTTTGTCATTGAAGATGCCTATGAAAGATCCTATAAACCTCTTTTGGAAACCGTTGCTAAATTTCCAAAGATAAAAGTATGTTTTCATTATAGTGGTTCTTTGCTTGACTGGTTAATTACTAATCATCCTGAACATATAACCCTTCTTCAAGAACTTTCAGCAAGAGGGCAAATCTCAATTCTTCAGGGAGCATACTACGAACCCATATTAAGCAATATCCCTCCAAGGGATGTATTAGCTCAAATCAAATTGTATAAGGAAAAATTGATTTCTCTTTTTGGAAAAGTGTCTTCGGGTATGTGGCTTGCAGAAAGGGTTTGGGAACCGCATTTTCCTCAAATACTAGCAGAGTCGGATATTGAATTTGTCCCATTGGACGAATCACATTTCCAATTTGCCGGGGTAAAACGAGAAAATATTACCGGCTTTTATGAGACGGAAACCGCTTCGAACTCTATTAATGTATTTCCAATTAGTAAAAAACTAAGGTATTTGATGCCCTTTGATACGGTTGAGAATTCACTTAATTTTATTAAAGCTAATGGGGGCTCTCTTATTACCATGGCGGATGATGGTGAAAAGTTCGGATTATGGCCGGGCACCTATGATCGCGTCTATAAGGAAAATTGGCTATCTTCATTTTTTAGTGGACTCTCCGATTCCCAGGATATTGAAACATTATTTTTTGAAGACGGTATTAAATTAAAAGAAAATTATCGGGGAAGGATCTTTATCCCCGCCTGTTCTTATCCGGAGATGATGGAGTGGTCCATGTTACCCAATGATATCAAGAGTATCCATGGATTAAAAAGCAAATTGAATGATAGTGAAAAATTTTTCGTTCAATCGGGATTTTGGTCCAATTTCTCTGTAAAATATGATGAAATAAATATCATGACAAAAAGGATGCTGGAAATAAGCCGCCATTTTAAGGATCAACCCATATGGAAGAAAATAGACCTTTATAAGAGCCAGTGTAATTGTCCCTATTGGCATGGCGTCTTTGGAGGCGTATATACCCCACACTTGCGCCATGCGATCTTTGAGCATTTAATTGAACAAGAAAAAAACAATATAGACAAAGGGATAAAGTCCATTTATCATCTTGACAGTATCATTCCCAATGTTGTATATAAAAATGAAAATTTTGCAGTATATATCCAATCTCGCGGCGGCACGATCTTTGAGTGGGACCTTTATCATATTTCAAGGAATGTACAGTCCGTTATGGCCAGACACCACGAATACTACCACGATCTTATTGACCTTCATGATACATCGGGTGTGAAGACCATACATAGTGGGTTTTATTTAAAGGGAGATAATATTGATCTGACATACGATGATTTTGGCAGAAATTCATTGAATGATTTTATTATTAAAGAGGGTGCTGACCCTCAAGAAATATGTAATAACAGTGCAATTATCAATAATTTAACCTATGAAAATTTTGAGATGACCCACGGTGACAATAATGTATTTTTGAAAAATTCTCTTATTGAAAAAGAAATAACCTTTAAGAATAACGCTATTATAATAAATAATAAAAAAATACCCATAAATCTCATGCAGCAGTGGAATATTGCCATTTCTTCCCATAATGAGGAAGTTTCTGCAAATGGGGAGATGCATAAAATGAGTGAGGTATTTTCTCTTATATCAGGGGAGGTGAATATCAAAGACAGTATTTTCCACCTCAATATTAAATTTAAATTTGAAAAGAATGTTAAAATATTTTTCTATCCCATAAATTCAGTTTCCAATTCAGAATCCGGCGTGGAATCGGTCTTTCAAGGGATCTCCATAAATATACTACCCTATATGGGGAGCTATAAGGTAGAAATATGATAGTATTTTTATTAATTATATCCATTGTAGGAGGAATATTATCCATTGAGGGCCTTGTGTGGGGGAAATTTATGGTGTCTCGCCCGGTAATTTTTGTTCCCGCCATCGTTATCATCTTATCTGCAATGAATTTTTTTCATACTGAAAGTAATTTGATAATATTGCTATTTTTCCTTTTAAGTATCTTGATAGAGTTGAGACTACTTTTTACTATACCGGTAGGAAGTTCGTTTGTTCCCGATACCATAACGGGAACATTGGGAATATTCTTTTTAGCTGCACTCCTTCCAAAGAGATTAGATGCAGACAATTTTTACTCCATTCTTCTATTTCTTTATATGATGGTATTTTCATTATCATATATAAGCGGGTACTTTGATGTTCTTTTTAAAAGATTTAATACCGTTTTGGTGGAATATGGCAAAAAATTACTCTCAGACGGCGAGTTTTACGGATTTGAAAATCTTTCAAAATTCGGGTATATTTTATTCTTTGTCAAGGGATTCCTTTTAACTCTCACGAGTGGTGCCTTGATCTATCTATTTTTCAAACTCATACTACCGTTATTAAATTCTCCCAGTATTAATAAGTTTTCAATTGTCTTTCTGATCACCGTATTGAGTCGTTTTGCCGTAAATCTTTTTATTCATTGGCGTATCTTCAAGAACAGTTTGCTTAATTTTATTGTTTTTATTTTTATTATAATTATGATACTTCAATTTCATACATTGGGTCTTCTTATCATGTTGCTGATCTTTTGCATATATCTAATACTTGAGATAAAGAGGTTTAATAATGGCTAAACTGGAGCTTTATAAGATACTAAAAAAAGTGATATTTAGATCTCTGGGGGTGCAGAACCTTTGGAATTATAGATATATGCAATTATACGGCTATATCTATGCTATACTCCCGCTTTATCGATATATTTATACAAAAGAAGAGATCATCAAACGGTTAAATATTCAATGGGAATATTTTAATACACATCCGTATGTGTCTTCTTATATTTTAGCAATGCACTCAAAGATGCTTATTTTAAATGAAGACGAGAATGAGATCCAAAGGATGAGGAACAATCTTATGTCTCCATTGGCTTCCATTGGGGATTCATTTTTTTGGGGAACATTAAGGAGTTTCCTTATTTCAATAAGTATCTTTTTCATGCTAATATTCTTTTCTCAACCTGCATTACTTTTGATCTTTCTTGGCACAGGATTATTATTTTTCAATATAATTCATTTTTATCATATTTTCAAGGGGTTTCAAAGGACATTCAGATATGGTCGTCTTAATTTGAAGTTCACAAGAAAATTCTTCTTTTTTGAAAAACTTATTACCTTTGCCTCCAGCGTTTTCTTTACATTTTCTTCGGCTTTTCTTCTCAAAATCTTTAATTCACTGCACTATATGGGACATTATAAATATCTTTTGATCTTTATTCTGTTTATTTTTATCAATATTTTTTTCAAAAAATATATTAAGAAAAAAGGCATCATTATTTTATTCAATACAATATTAGCGATTATCTTTACATTATGGGGGATAATATGATAAATAAAAAATTTCAAGTAAAGAGCAAACACGGGTTGCATTTACGGCCTGCTACCGAGCTGATAAAAATAACAAGTCAATTTGACGGTGAAATAACAATAAACAAGAATGGGATTGAAGTAAATGGAAAATCCATATTGGGAATACTATCCTTGGGTATTGAAAAGAATAATTGGATAATAATAAAAATAGAGGGAGAAGAAGAAGAGTCCTTTATTAAAATATTGGGAGATTTCTTCGGCAGGGAGGAATAAATGGACATAGATAAACTATTAAAAAGTCAGCCCTTTGAAAAAGGAGTAACCATATCTGGGGGTATTAGTTTTGGCAAAGCATATATATTATTTAAGAATGATCAAATAAAGTATGCAAAGAAGATTTCTTATGAAGAAATCGAGGGTGAGATCGGCCGATTCTATAAAGCGCTTGAAAATGCTAAAAAACGTGTAAAAGAGATGAAAAAAAATCTCAATGCCAGGGTCTCTTTGGAAATACTTACAATATTTGATGCTCAATATGCCATATTAAGTGACCCTCTTTTTATCGGTGAGATCGTTGATAATATAAAGGCAAAAAATGTAAATGCAGAATATTCTACTAAAACCGTTGCTAATAATTGGAAGATAAAATTACAAAAATTGAATGATCCATATTTTAAAGAGAGAACAAATGATATTAACGAATTGGCTATTATTTTAATTGAAGAACTTTCTCTTTTGGGAATGAAAAAACTTTGTTTATTGGAACCTGCTATTATCGTTGCTGAATTCATCACCTTGTCGGAATTGGTCTCTCTGGAGAAAGATAAAATATTGGGATTTGTTACTTCTCATGGCGGATATACATCCCACTTAGCAATTGTTGCCAGAGCGTTGAACATTCCTGCTTTAAGCATGATTAATAATATTCATAATGATATAAGTCATGGAGATGATATTATTATTGATGGTTTAAGAAATATTTTGATCGTAAAACCAAAAAAGGAAGTAAAAGAATTCTATATAAAAGAAAAGCACAATCATGAAGAGAAAAGAATGGCGCTCAATGAATATAATAAGCTGCCCCCTGTTTCCAACGATGGTGTGTCAATAAATTTTGAAGCCAATCTTGAGATCATTGAAGAATTGCCACTCGTGGAAAAATACAATGCTTCCGGTATCGGCCTATTTAGAACAGAGTTTCTAATTGATTATACATCTAATCTCCCTGGTGAAAAAAAACAAACCGAATATTATTCGCAAATCTTGAACTATAATAAGGAGCTTCCCGTAACAATGCGGACATTTGATATAGGCGGAGATAAGATGATACAGCAAATGGAGTTTTATAAAGAGGAAAACCCGTTCCTCGGCTGGCGGGCAATTCGATTTCAAATGGATAATATTAATCTTTTAAAAACCCAGCTAAGAGCTTTCTTCATATCAAATAGTTCAGGAAATTTAAAGATCCTTTTTCCAATGATATCTCAGATGAATGAGATCAAAAGATTAAAAGAAACGATAAATGAAGTAAAACAGGAGTTAGAAAACGAGGGTGTAAAGATCAATGCTTATAAAATCGGTATTATGGTGGAGATCCCGTCAGCGGCAATTATATCAGATCTATTTGCGAAAGAAGTTGATTTTATTTCTATAGGCACTAATGATCTAACTCAATACACACTTGCCGTGGATAGGGGAAATGAAAAAGTACAGGGTTTGTTCAACTCCATGGCTCCATCCGTGTTAAGGCTCATTAAGATTGTTAATGATAATGCGAACATGGCAAATATCCCAGTTGCTGTTTGTGGAGAGATGTCGGGGAAGCCTCTGGAATTCATAGCATTATTGATAGTAGGGATAAGGCAATTCTCTTTGGTCCCTTGGAAGATCCCGATTATGAAAAAAATTATTTCTACATTGAACATTAAAGAGATCGGGAAATATTGGAATGAAGTCAAATTTCTTGAATCTCATGAGGAGGTCAGGGAGTTTCTCATTGAAAAATTTCAAGATACATTTAAGCTGGTCAAAAGTTTTACAGACAATTATATATTGTAAAAATTAAATATTTTTGATATAATTTAAGATGATAAAAATAACAGCGATAAATGTCCTTTATTCTAATGAAGCGATCTTGGAAATAGATAAAATTGGTGTTACGCTAAAAAATAGTAATAAAAAAGGTGCAGATGCAAGCTTAGATCTTGTTATAAGGGAAAAATCCGGTCAAGATCTTTTAGCCCAGGATTTTGAACTTTTTATCGGTGAAAATAAAACCGCAGAATATATTATTCCCTTAGATGTTCCTATTACAGGTAATTTCCCCTGTGAATTTAGGATAAGTCTTATAATTGATGGTAAAGTTTCTGATGAAAGTGAATGGCGCGATCTAATTGAAGCGGAAGAAAGTGACGGGTCTACTCTTGTTGATTCCGGGGCTTCTCGAGATGATACGGAAATAACTGTTATTCAAGACGCTGATTTTGAAAAGGAAGATGAGGAAGATACTGAAACAGAAATAATGCTTGAAGAACCCGAAGAGATCGTTGTAGAAAAGAATCCTGAGGAGGAAGAGATCAAACCCGCTCAACCTCAACAGGAAAGTTGGGGAATACTTTTGGAAGAAGGACAGGATGAATTATACGAGGAGAAAATAGAAGGAGATATTCAGCCATCGAAAGATTCAAAGGGGGCAAAGAAAAAGAAAAAAAATCAAAACGAAAAGGAAATCCCTAAAAAAGAAGATATTAAGGTAAAAGAAGCATTTGAAGAAAAGTTGATTGAGAATGAGAAAATAGAGAAAAAGAAAAAAGATACCGAAGAAAAAAAAGACGAAACGATCCCCATACCCGAAAGCCCTGTTGAGAAAAATAAGCCAGCCGTCTCTCCCCAAAAAGAAATAGCACCAAAGAAAGAAGAAGTAAAAGTTCCCATAGAGGAAAGTCCGCCGATAGAGGTGAAAGAAACAATCCCCATCCCAACGGAGAAAGAGCAAAATATTATATCAAATAAGGGTGAAACAACGGTTGAAGTAAATATTGTTGAGCCCATGGAAGAGGAATTGCCCCAAACGCTTACTGAATTTGAATTGAATAAAGAATCTTCAAAAGAAGAGAAGAAAACGGAAATAAAAAAAGAAAAGGGAAAGAATGCTGATAAATATAATAAAAAAAAGAAAAGGTCTCCCGCCGCACTTATTATCATTATAATTTTGGTACTAGGTCTTGCCGGCAGCGGGTATCTATTTAAAGATAAATTATTGAATCTTATTAATAAGGAAAAGAAGACCACCAACGAGGAAAGTTTGGAAAATCTTTTATCTACCGAAAAGGATAAGAGTATGGAGAATCTATTAAATTTTGATGAAAAGGCCAAATTTAAGATAGAAACAGTTAAGATCACAGCTGACCAATTAGATTCCATTGGTTCCATTATTGATGATTTCGGTGGAGAGGTCGCCGAAAAGGATGATGGGTATATTATAGTTTTCAAGCCAAAGACCAAGGAAATATATGACAAAGTAAAGATCAAGCTAAGATCTTTGAATATAAAAGCAAAGTAAAAATATCAAGAGGTGTTATATGAAAAAAAAGGTATTATTGCCCGTTCTAATGGTGTTATTGTATTTATTTAATCTACATATTTTTTCCATAGGAGATACTGGCTTCGGCGGTACTCCGCGAATTGTGGACTTTAAAATATTAAAAGCGCATATTGGAAAAAATAACGGCAACATCATAATTTCCTATGATATAAATGAAAAGATACATATTTATATTAGATCTGATATTGCTAATGAACTTTCATATAGCTTTGCCAATAAAAGTATAGAAATTGATAGGGTGGAATATGTGGATATGCATAATGATGAGAAAGATAGCTATATTCAAGGCAAGGGCACCATAGCGCTTTCCATCTCGGGACAATTACCGTTAAAAGATAAATTGAAAATAAAATATCAGGGTTGTTCCGAAGAAGGACTTTGTTTCCTCCCCAACAGCATAGCCTTAGAATATAATGTTAAAAATTATGAAAAAGTAAGGAAACCTCACAAGAAAAAACGATTTGATAAGTTTTTACTTGATCTAATAAAAAACAATATAAAAAATCCTTTGTTTGCAATGTTACTGGTCTTTATTGCAGGATTCTTAACTTCATTAACTCCTTGTGTTTATCCAATGATACCTATTACTATCTCATATTTCGGCCGGCGTTCTCAAGGCCAAAAAATAAAGAACAGCTTTTTAGAATCTATACTATATGTTCTTGGTTTATCTATTACATATACTCTATTGGGAATTATTGCAGCTATTACAGGGT
>JAGGYO010000270.1 GCA_021162505.1 bacterium | reverse complement strand
TTCGCACGATCTTTCCGATCAATCTCCTATGCGTCCCCTTCTGGACAAAATATATGTGCGACGTGGACTCCCTAATCTCAACTACAACTACTTTGTTATAAGTTAGAGTTAGTACAGGGCAGTCCATTATTTTATTCATTTTATTTATTTTTTAAACTCATATAAACTTTTCGGAGTTCTTTCTTCATAGGGTCTTTTCTCTTTTAGCATATTATAAATTACCTCTGCCATTTTTCTTGCAACTCCTGCTATTGCAACATTCTTATGTTTTGATTTTTTATATTTTAATTTATTAAAATAATGTTTAAAGTATAGTGAATGCCTAATGGCAACCCAGCTGGCTTCAACTAATGCTGTTTTCAAATGTTTATTACACCCCCGTATTAAGTGTCCCATTCTTATTGTTTTATTGGTGGAATAGACACTTGGTACAAGTCCACAATATGAGGCAAAATGCTGGGCATCAGGAAACCTTTTTATATCAGATATTTCAAGGGCTATCAGTGGAGCAAGAATAGCACCTATTCCGGGAATTGTTCTTAACAGTTTATAATTTTCTTCTCTTCCAACATATTTTTTTAAATATTTGTTATATTCCTTTATCTCTTTTTCTTTCTCATCTAAACTGGTTAAATTGTGTTTTAAATTAAATGCCGAATGTTTTGGCAATTTTAATTTGTCAATAATCTCTCTTCCGGTTTTCCCGAATATATCTGATTGTTCTAAATAAACTTTATTCCGAGTTAATAGATTGTGCATCTTATTCTTTGTTCTTGTGATCTCTCTTGATATTGATGCTCTTTCTCTTAATACATACTTCAATTCTCTTGTTTCTTTTGGTGGTATGTATATTGCGGGGATTAAGTCCGCTTTTAATAGAAAAGCCAAGGTCTCAGAATCTCTTTTGTCTGTTTTTATCTTTGCGGATGCTATGGATTTTATCTTCAACGGATTACCTACTTTTGTTTTTATCCCTATTGAAGTTAAAAGGTCATAGACTACACCCCAGTTATAACCTCCTTCTACCGTGGCGATCTTCTCTTCTTTAAATTCCTCTAAAAATAACTTTTTGTACACTCTTTCGTCATGAGGAATTTTTTGGCTAAAAATAGTTTGACCATTTTCATCTAAAATGGTACAATAACTGAAAGGCTTGTGAGTATCTAGTCCAATGTATAACATAAGTCTACCTCCTTGAAGACCACTCTTCAAGGAGGGCCTTCTTTTTTAATATTGTACTAAACACTTTTTTAAAATGCAAGTTTTTTCTTTCATTATATCTCAATTCTCAATTGTCCATTGTCAATTGTCTTTAGTGCTCCTTGGTTACTATATTGCTTTTCATTATTTCATCACAAGTTTTTTTTCTTCCGGTTTATCGTGCTTTTTAGAGGGCTTATTTCTCTTTTCTTTGACTTTAACCGACCCGTCACCAATTTTAAAACCTACTGACTTTGAACCAACCTCACTTTTCGTTTCTTCAATTTCCACGAATTGCATTATTTCTCTATAATTGAATTTCTGAGAATCCCTTGATTTAACATTTCTCACCCAATTAATAGTATTCAATAGTACATTTTTAATTTCACCACCAGTTAACTTATGAGCAGCCAGTTTTTCAATACTACTTTTTCGTAAAGTATGCCCGCTTTTGATCTGATGTAGGAATTGTTCCCATATTTTAAACCGATACTCTTCATCAGGAATATCAAACTTTATTTTCATTAGTATCCTTCTTGTTAACGCTGGATCTAGAGAATCTGCAAAGTTTGATGTTAGAATAATGATATTTTCTACTTTTTCAATTTCTTGTAAAAATATATTCTTCATTCTGTGAAAAGTCTCATGCCCACTTAGTGTTCTTGTTGATATTAATGCATCTGCTTCATCAAAAAGAACAATAGACTCCCTTGGAAGTTTTTTTAATGCACCGAATAATTCTTTTAGATTATTTTCACTCTCCCCTAACCACATTGAGAATATTGCTGGAATGTTAACTTGATATATTGGATAGTTCAATTGTTTTGCAAGGGCTCTTGTGCTCATTGTTTTTCCAGTACCTGGAGGACCATAAAATAAGAGTACTCTGGCTTTTCCATAAGCAAGTTTTTCTTCAAGCCCTGCATATGGGGAGTCTTCAGTAGGATCAACAATTTTTGCACATGAAAGGATCATTTGTTTATTTTTCTCCGGGATTATGACACTCTCCATGTCCACAAGAGGGTTGAGCTTCTCTAAAAGATTAGCCTCTCTGTTCCCTTTCAAGTTAACAGGACCACCTTCACTCAGCTTGCATATAAAATAAAATAGTTCATCTCTTATTTTAATACTCATGATCTTATCAGAAGCATCTTTGTAAAGAATATCTTTAAACTGGAACATAGGTAATTTGCCATTGACAACATCTTCCCTAAATTCACTCAACCGTTGTGTGTCTCCATGAAATACTTCCCTAATGAAATCGGTAATAGGTTTGTAGCCCATAAGTCTTTCATAGCGACTAGTGAACAAATAAGCAAGGGCAGCATATACAAATGGACCCTTCTGCTTAAAAGTTTCTCGAACTTCCTTAGAATAGACTTGTGAAATGCAATGGTTGATATAAATTTTCAACTTTGAACTATCAGATCCGTTTTCGTATCGATCTCGCCCCATGTTAACACGAGGCGGTCTGGAAAATTGGTGCATCTGGTCAATGAGGGAAGCAAGGTTTGGAAACATAGACATAGTATAACTCCTTTGCCTCCACCTCATCCATTGTTTGTTATACTATATTATAATCAAAAAGCATCAAAAAGTCAAGCCCCTATATTAAAGCACTTATACGGGGCTTTAAAACACCATTACACAAATTTGCACAATTTTTGTGCATTTTATGCTTGATTTTATAGTTTGCAAAGGTCAGAGTGTGTCCCTAATCAGTCAACCAGTAAAACAATTATTTGATTATGGAAAATGCAAAAATATATCTATCAATATGAATATTTAGATACGCCCCGACACAATATACATTTAAAATGTCACAATCTCAATTTCCCCCGTCATTCAGAGGGAGGTGCCTGGCTCGCTTGTGTGCCTGGCTCCGAATAGTACCTCGAATGTTTTAGGTTCACCCTGACACAATATTTTCGATGCGTAGGAATCGCATTATTTTCCCGTCATTCCGTGCTTGACACGGAATCCAGTATTCTCACAACTCGGAATTACTCAGGTATTTAACAGATTTAAAACACCGTCCCTGATTTTTGAAAGTTTTGAAAGTGAAAAACACTCACTTTTTCTCAAATTCCAATCAATAAAATCTGAAAGCGTCAAAGCGTCAACCTGGCACTGATTTATTTTTTCCCGTCATTCAGAGCAAACAAAGTTTGCGTAGGAATCTCATTTTCTTTCTAAAAATTTACTAAATTGTTCCTCAATATTACTTCTGAATTGGGTATATCCATCCTTTAAAGATGCTAAATCAATAGGAACAAGGGTTAGCGGTAAATTATAAGAGTCGTTATTACCGTTTACTGGCGCAAAAGGATATTTGAGTGTTACCGATTCTTTAAAATTTTCATTCATTGGGTAAACTAAAAAAAGTTTTATTTGAGGATTTTCCTCGTCTAATCTATGGTAATATACATTTGCATAAGAGTACAGTTGATAAAGATCCGCAATGCTTAGACCGAAATTGGAAGCTGAGAGATTGAGCATTTTCCATTTCGCATCAATTAAGTAAATAGTGTTATCATTATTTTGAACAAATATATCCGGCTTAAGTAAAATTTTTTTAGATTCAGCTTCCAATAATCTGTAATTATGGGGTTTTCCTTGAATACCATATTCTTGGTAGTTTAAAGTATCTCTCAAAACTTTTGAAATAAAATCCTCAAAAATCTTTTCCATTGGATAAAGCAGCGATATAACCACATTTTTCCCTGTGAAATTGGCAAAACTTTCGCCCTTCAAAAAAACTCTGCACCAATTAATTATCTTTTCATATTGCTGCATCAATCGATTGCTCTTGCATTTTTGTAAATCTTTATCAATATTTTTGGATTCATCAATGCTTTTCATCATAAATTCAATTTTTTTGATTTGACTCTTTATACCTTCACTATACACCATGGCTTTTAAAAAATTTAATGTTGATTTAATGATTCGATTTTCAGGTCTATTTTGAGAATATAAACTATATTCCACATAAAATCTTTCTTTATGGATAAAATTTTCTTTAATGTGTTTATTAAATAAGAGTTTGCCTTTCATAAATTTCTCATTATTTTCATATTGAATATAATCTGAACGAAGTCCTCTTTTAACAAGCAATTCAACTTCATCAAGGAACATCTTAATAAAAATTTCCAAAAGAGGCATTTTATAATTTTTTAATGAAGCAGTATTATGTGTTTTGAAAGGAAAATCTTTTAAATATTTTAACATCTTTAAAAGTAGTTTCCTTATTTCCTTTTCATTTTTTCTATTGATCTTATAAATTTTTGGTAATATTTCTAATGTAAAACCATTTTTAAATTGGATTATACCTACATAGTTTTGGGCTTGAATTATCTTTCTATGGGCTTTTTCAGAGCGTATTTTTAAGAGTTCTAATGCATCATCCCCCTTTTTATTTTCTAATATAAAATATTCTAACTGTTCAAAAATCTTTTGTGAAATTCCAAATACATCTTCGTCATTGTCCGAAGAATAAATTTTATCATATTCACAAATTGTTTTATGCTTATTCGTTTTCGTTGTTATTTTCCTTTTTTGATTGTTCCTCATATATCTTCAAAAAAGCCTCTGAATCTATTTCTCCTTTTTCAAGTAACGGATTTACCCTAAACATCAGTTTATCTTCATAATCATCATTATTATTATCACCAAGAATATTTTTTGGTTGAACTAATATTGATTGAATAAAGCGTGATTTATTATTCTCATCCTCATAGGTATTACAATTTTTATTTAATTTTAATTGCGAATAATGTTCTCCCAAAACATATTGGATTTTTTCCCAATCATCATAAAAGTATTCTTGCAATAATGGAATTATTTTATTTGCCATTATATCACATAAATCATTATAATTATTTACTTTCATCAAATATGAATGGCCAATAGTATGATCTCTATCATATAAAAATTCGATTCTTTCATTTATTTTTTTGAACATTTTTCTAATATTAATACCTTCTATATCATCATTGTTAATTAGATTTTCATCCGGCATCATTTCTACAAAACCAAATCGTCTTCTTAAAGCAGTATCAATCAAAGCGATAGAACGGTCAGCAGTGTTCATTGTGCCAATAATGTACAGATTTGGTGGAACTACAAATTCCTCTTTTGAATATGGCAAGGTAACACTAATTTCTTGATCTTCTCCCATCCTTTTATCGGGCTCAATCAATGTGATCAATTCGCCAAAGATCTTTGAAATATTCCCACGATTGATCTCATCAATGATGAGAAGATATTTTTCTACTTTTTTTCCCTTGTCAATTTTGTTATTTGTTTTTAAAAATTCCTTTACGAACTCTTTTATTATGGCATAATCTGTAATATTGGCTGGATTTTTGGACCTTGGTGTTTTGGAATAGTTTTCTTTTAAATATTTTACTATCCCATATAC
>JAGGYO010000231.1 GCA_021162505.1 bacterium | reverse complement strand
CTGTCTATTGTAGGCGAACTTATCTTTAATAATTTTGACCTTACTTCATCGGATATTATAAAATCATTGTCCTTTTTAAGTGATATAAGATAATCAGGAATTCCTGCCTTAAACAATTTCCCACATAAACAATAACTCGTATACCATAATTTCTTTAATGTTTTATAAACTTCATCATCATAAATCCGCTTTCCTTGCCTTTTTTTCCTTTTGTGTACATTTACCTTGTATATAATTAATCTACCATTTATTATCCGTTTTATTGTTTTATTATTATACCTTAATAGATATGATGCATAATGTCTTGTGTACCCGCTAGCCGCCACAAAGGTGTCTAAAATCCTTCCCTTTTGGGATTTTACTGCTTTTTGATAACTTTTTGAAAATCTGTTTATCAGCTCCTTTCTTGTCTCCATTTTTAACTCCATTTTTAACCTCCATTTGTAGAGGTATATTATATAACTTTTGGGATGAAATTATAATGATGCAAAGGGGGGTGTTTCAGGATGTTTTTCGATGATTCAAATCGAATACTTGCAAAATATTGTAGAAAGTTTTATAATTAAGAGGATGAAAAAGAAAATACTAACTTTGATTTTAATGCTTGCCTTTTCTATAAATCTATTTTCCAATGCTTATCCTATTGAAATTACAAAAAAACTCTTTTCTTACTACCCAAATATTGAACAAAAGATCACTGAGTATCTTGATGATATTTTCATTAATGGTAATTATAAATTTTGGTGTGCCCTGGAAGAAGAGCGAAATAAGAAGTTAAAAAATGTAGATGAAATAGTTAGGGAAAAATATTTTGAATTGCACAGATTGATATTATCGGGGGATCTCACAAGAGACACTTATGCTAAATTAATACAGATTATTTACAACTTTGAAAATCCCGATGCAATTGACAGTATTGACGAAATGTATATTAAGGTCCATAAGGGTTGGAAATTCGGATTGGTTCCTGATTATCAAAAAGTAAAAAGCATAAAAATGTATTATCTTACCTTCTCTGTATCAAATGGTAAGATAAACGATACTTCCCCTGAACTACTAATTTCATGTGAAGCAGATGTTTCCTATTACGATTCATATAGAACCGTTCATAAAATAAAGATGGGATTTTCGATAAAAAAAGAAAAGGATCATCTTTGGTTTTCAAATGAAATGCAGCCGTTCATTTTTTCTTATTATTATGGAGGTGTTTTTAAATTATTAGGAGAATGGAATAGAAAATATTATAAAAAACACCCCATTGATGAAGACGAACAGTTGTCTTATTATTCATACAGTGCAAGAGATATAAAAAAAATGAAAAAGCAATTGAAGATAAAATCAACCCTATCAAAACATTAAAACAAATTTATCTATTTTTTAACTCCATCATTTCCCAATTGACCAATGTCGCAATTGCGACATATTAACATTGGGCGAGTATATATAGTTATAGAATTTTCAGTAGTTTATAAAAATAAAGAAAATTATTATCAAATTTTATTAATGCGGGAAAGATATTTACACCCGCTTTTTTCGCTGCATAAAATGACTTGGCAAATTCGGGATCATTTTTGCCATACGGTTTAAAACCCGTTGCTTCTTCATTGAAAATAAGGAATAGAACTGCAGCTTGTCCCCCGTTTTCTACAACCTTTCTCAACTCATCAAAGTGTTTCTTACCTCTTTTTGTAATAGCATCGGGAAAAAGAGCAATATGATTTTTAACCAAGGTACAACCCTTGACTTCTACCCAGATCTCTTTTTTCGCGAACTTCAATAGAAAATCAATTCTGCTATCATTTAATGGGACCTCTTTTTTAATTTCATCCGGTGATATGAGGTGCTTTATATAATTATTATTAAAGATCCGGTTTGCAATTTCACTGTGAAAAATAGTATTTACAAGTACCCATTTATTATTTAAATTAGCAAAAACAACCTCCCATGCTGTCTTCCTTGTTTGATTTCTTACGAAACGCATTAGAACCGAATTGTTTTTATAGAGTAATTCTTTTAATCTTCCCGGGTCATGAACATGTGCTTTTACAATGCGTCTTTTATTTTTTTCCATAATTTCAACAGATGCTAAAAAACGATTTTCTCTTTCAATAAACACACCTTTTACAAGATTTTTAAAGGTATAAAGGCTTATTTTATCCTTCAAAAATTATTTCCTGCCTTCCTTTAAAGCAATTAAAACCTCATCAACATCAGGTAATTGTGAAATATCATAGTATTTTTCAAAGATTATGATCCCCGATTCGTTAATGATAAAATTAGACCTTTTTGAAAATCCCTTATCTTCATAAAAGGCGTTCATTGCCTTGGAAAACTTTCCATGGGGCCAGAAATCTGATAGTATCTGTAATTGTTTTAGGCCAATATCCTTTCCCCATGCAGATTTTGAAGGGACAGAATCAACACTTATCCCAAAGGGTACTGTATTCAAAGATAAAAATTTTTTATAATTATTTTCAAGTGAAAGCATTTGAGCCCTGCAGATAGGTGTCCAAGCCAAAGGATGGAAAGAAAGAAGCAGCTTTTTTCCTTTTAATTCAGAGAACTTTATTTCCTTTTTATTTTGATCAAACAATGCGAAATCGGGCAATCTTTTATTTTTTTCCATATTTGGTCTCCTTTTTCCTGCTTTTAACCTTATCTTTTTTCACAGTTTTTTTTTAATTTCTTTTTTCTTTTCTCCGGCGACTTCGGTCAAAAGTTCTTCATTTATATTTTTAAAATTTTTAAAATAGGCGAGAAACAAATGTTTTACAATATTATTTTTTCCAGTAAATGCAACCAATATAGCGCTAATTAATATGCTGAAGAAAATAATTGAATAGATAAAATTGGTAACCCTTATATCCTGAATTATACCTAAATTGAAGGGGATCACTGCAAGTACAGCAGCGGCAAGTCCCTTTGGTATTAAAATGGACAAATATATTGCATCTCTTTTATTGATCTTTTTAGGCATAATATATTTGACGATCAAAGCTCTTAGTAGAAATAGGGCTAATGTTGTCAAAAAGCCATAATATATAGTGTTTATCTCCCCAAAATTTATGGAAATGCCGAGAAAGACAAAGAAGAATATCTTAAGCAGGAATACAAGTTCAGAAAAAAATACTTTTTCAGTATTGGTTAATTTTGCAAAAAGAGAAAATGATATATTCTCCTGAATATCCTCGGGAAGTTTTGTCAAATTCGAAAGCGTAATACCAAAAGCCAATGAACTTATTGCACCGTTGAAACCCAACAATTCCGTAAGTCCGTATATAACGAAAATAAATGCTATGGTGCTGAAAAGATTGGTTGGAAATGCTCGCATTTTTTGAATAAGACCCGACCAAAGGTAAGCACCTAATATCCCAAATAGCGAAGCAACTATTAGATTGGCAAGTATCTTTCCTATTATCAGTCCTGTATCAATATGACCGGTCTTAAAAGCATCGATAAGACTAAAGGTAATAATAATGGCCAGAACATCGGTTATAGCCGATTCAAGGAACAATACAATATAAGATAAACGCCCTATTTTAACGCTTTTTATTATTGGGACCACCACAGCAGATGATGTGCCGCCTAAAATACCTCCGGCAATTGCACTTTGCATAAAGTTAAGATCAAATAAGTAATGTGTAACTATCCCAACAAGGGCAGCGGTTAAAATAAATGTAGGTAATGTTAGTAAAGTAGTTTCATCCCAATAATTTTTCAAGAATTTTACATTCAGTTTGGTACCACCTTCAAATAGAATAACGATCAATGCTATCCTTGTAAGAATATCTCCGAATTTTCCTAATATATGGGTATCTGCAAAATTAAAAATTTTTGGTCCAATGAGGACACCGAATATCATTAATAACAATATATCGGGGATCTTGGTCCTTTCAAAAATGATGGTAAAAAGATAGGCGATGAATATAATAAGGCCTAAAAAAAGAATTTCAATTCCCATGATTTATTATAAGAATTTACACAAAATATGTCAAACAATTTTTTAAATAATTAGAATTTTTTATTTACAATATTACTTAAAATGTTCAAGTAATTTTTATGAACAACTTCAATGGAATATTTCTTTTCAATTATTTGTCTCCCTTCATTTCCCAAAGCAATTTGTAATTTTTCATTTTTATATATTTTTTCAAGAACGGATATCCAATCTTTCTTTTCTCGCGGCAAAAAGCCGGTTATCCCTTCTTTTACCAATTTTTTATTGATGCCGACTGGGTCAGCAATTACAGGTAAAAAACATCCCATATACTGGATCAATTTGAAACCGCATTTCCCTCTGGTCCACTTTGTGTCGGGAAGTGGCATTATGCCCACATTGAACTTTTGAAGATGTCCTACCTCATCACCTTCGTTCCATTCAACTATTTCAATAGGCAGATCTTTTAATTTCTCAACCATTTTTTGGCTGGCTCCGATGAGAACAAGTTTATAGTTATGCCCTTTATAAAATTCCTTTAATGGTGCATATATTTCCAATAAGTAATCTTCCGTATAAGGTGAACCTATCCAGCCAATGGTAAATATTTTCGGCATAGCAGCTTTTTCAACGGGATATTTATTAAGGTCTATAACGGTTGGGATCTCATAAATCTTTTTATTATATCTATTCATATAATTTGTTAAATAAGGACTTCCGGTAATAATAGCTTTTGCATTTTTAGCAATATTTCCTATTTTCCTCCCTAATAGTATTTTTTTTAAAAAACCTTCATCGTAATGATGAAAAATAGCATCATCATAATCCAGAATATACGATATTTTAAACACTTTTAATAACCATTCAAAAATATTTGGAATATAGGGGAACAGTTCTGCTTCTATGATAATAAGATCGTATTTTTTCAATGAGAATAATTTAATAAACCTTCTAAAATAACATCTGAAAATATCTCCAATAAAAAGTTTTTTTCTTGAATAAATATATTCTATATATTTATCATCAAAAAGCGGGGCAATATCTACATCTATTCCATTCTTTTTTATATAGGTAACATATTGATATGATCTATACCTACTATTTGCTCCCATCCTAGTATATTTTGTGAAAAAAAGTACTTTTTTCATTTTATTTTCCTGTATTTAACTATAATTTTCAATATTTTTGGTGAATTCAAAATAAGATAAAGATAACCCTTTATTGTTTGTAATACCTCAAAGAATGAACCTTTCAAAGCAGAAAAGAATATTCTGCTAAAAAACTCAATAAATAAAGTGGAAAATAATGTCCCAGCTGCAACAAAAAAGGGAAAATGCTTGCAATAATATAAAATCCTGCTTTGCAGGGAATAGAATAATCTTTTTGCCTTTACCTGCTCTGATGTACCTCCTCCTTTATGATAAGCATTGACAGCTGAAATATATACCGACCTTAGTCCTATTTTATGAACTCTGTATGAAAGATCAACATCTTCAAAATAAACAAAATATCGTTCATCAAAACCATTTAATCTTTTAAACACCTTTGTTCTGATAAGAAAAAATGAACCCATGACCTGATCCACAATTCTGGTGTTATCATGTGCCCATTCGGCCATAAAATGACCCGGGAAATGGGCAGGAAATAATCTATCAAGAGTAAGTGCTTTTTCAATGAATCTTGTTCGTGTGGGAAATCTCGCACAATTTCTTGAAGCTTTTCCATTTTCATCAAGCAGTTGAATCCCTGCTATTGCAATATCTTTGTTTTTCTTTTTTTCCATAAAATTGATTGGTATTATTAGTGATTCTTTAAATAACCTTACATCGGGATTTAAAAAAAGGATATAATCCGTTTTACAATCCCTAACTCCTTGATTGGATGCTTTTGCAAATCCTAAATTTTTATGATTCTTTATAATTTTGAGATTCAAATCTATATTTTTGGCAGTCAGTAAAGAATTATCAAAAGAAGCATT
>JAGGYO010000279.1 GCA_021162505.1 bacterium | reverse complement strand
TAGGGAGTCCACGTCGCACATATATTTTGTCCAGAAGGGGACGCATAGGAGATTGATCGGAAAGATCGTGCGAATGTTTTTAAAATATTTTTTTATTTTGCTTGACTTTTTCTTTCATAGGAGAGTTAGAAGAAAACACAAAATTTCTTTGAACTTTTGAACATTAAATTTTCGATTTTTAACTACGCAATATTCCTGAAATATAAGAGGATGAATCTATTTCAGAGGTCTTATTAGATATTTATCATTTTCCCACATAGATTTTCTAATATAAAAATCCAGAATAATAGCAATGAGAATAGTGATAAACAAAAATATTACATATTTTTCAAAAACTAAAAGTTTTGAAGCAGTGATTGAAAGAATTACACCCAAAATTGCCCATAAAAACTCATATTTATTTTTCTCTTTGCTGATATTCAATATTGTTTTGCATTTATCGCACTCCATGACAAGAGGAAACTTTTTAAAAGCATAACTTTGTTTGAATTTTAATTCATTTCCGCAATTTGGACATCTCATACGATTCTCCTTTACATATATTATAGCAAAATTATGTAATTCTACAAATTTTCACAGTCATTTGATGTTGCTTTTCGTTAGACCAAGCCATAAAGTAGGGTAGGCATTTTATGAAATCGCAACGCTTTCGCTGTTGTTAAATGATTTGCAAGCAAAATGTACCGAAATATACAATAAAGGGATACAAATTAAGAATAGAGAAATCATGTAATACAATAATATTTGAGAGTTGAAAACCCTAATTGATCATGAAGTATTTAGTATAAGAAATTTCTTTTTTGGCACTAAAAATTATTACTTAGTACTTCTTTTAACTTTCAACTGTCAATTCTCCATTGTCAACTTTTTTTACTGCCCCTTGACTTTTAGCATAAAATTTGTTATACTGTATTAGATACTTAATACAGTAGAGAGGTAAAAATGAAAATCGACATTAACGAAAAGGACATTACACCCATTTATAGACAGATAATGAATGGGATAATTGAAAAGGTCGCAACTGGATTTTTACATGAAGAAGGGCAAGCACCCTCTGTTCGGGAAATTGCTATAAATTCTCATGTGAATCCCAATACGGTTGCAAGGGCATATCAGGAATTAATAAATACACAAATTTTATTTGTGAAAAGAGGTATCGGGAATTTTGTTAGTAAAGGCGGGAAAAATATTTGTAAAAATAAAATAATAGAAAATACAAAATATGGTATAAAAAAGGAAATTGAAAGATTGAGAAATCTCGGATTTTCTAAAGAGGATATTAATAAACTCATTAAAGATATTAGGAGTGAAAAATGAATATACTTGAAGTAAAAGATCTTAAACTTGCTTTTGGAAAAAAAAGTGTTTTAAAAGATGTTACATTTGCTTTAAAAGAAGGTGAAATTGCTGCTTATGTGGGAAGAAATGGTTCTGGTAAGACCACTACAATTAAAACAATAATAGGACAATATTTTCCTGATAAAGGGGAAATCACACTTTTTGGAGAAAAGAATCGATTGAAACAAAAGAAATATTTTAGTGAAATTGGTTATGTTCCCGAAACCCATGATTTCTATAATAATATTTCTGTTAAGGATGCCTTGAGCTATGTTTCCGGATTTTACAAAAATTGGGACAAGAAATTCGAAGCGGAATTGGTCTCAAATTTTAAATTAAATAAAAAGAGCCCTTTTAGAAGTTTATCCCGTGGCGAAAAAGCAAAACTATTTTTAACATTTGCCCTAGCTCATAAGCCAAAACTTATTCTAATGGATGAGCCCACTTCACATCTTGATCCGGTTGCCAGAACCGAGTTTTGGGAATCCACACTTGAACTAATTGCAGACAACCATTCCACTGTTTTTGTATCGACACACCTTCTCTCAGATATTGAAAATATTGCCGAAAAATATTTCATTTTGCAAAATGGTATTATTGAAATGGAGTCAAGTGCTGAAAAGCTTAAAAAAGAGGTTAAAAAGGCATTTATAAAATTTGAAATCTATGATAATTTAAAAAATTCCATTGAAGGCAAGATAATATTTACAAAAAAACATAAAGAAGGTATGGAAATATATGTTCAAAGTGAAAATCTGCCAAAAAATATTGATTGGGAATCCATATCAATGGAGGAAATACTTATTGCTCATTTAAGAAATGGAGAATAGATCATGCTGAATGAATTAAAAAAAGTTTGGAATACCAATAAATTATTTATAATTATTCTCTTATTGGCTGAGGTATTTCTTTTATTTTATGTAAAACTTCATAATAATCTTATCGCTTTATTATATATTATTCCTTTTTTGTTTCTTTTCCTTAACATTGACAGAAAAGATGTTTTGATGTATCATTTATCCTTTCCTAAAAGCAATTTTTTCCTTTTTCTTGATAAATTTCTTGCTGTTTATATTCCCTTTGTTATTTTTTTAATATTCCCATTAATATTTTTCCCTTCACTTGCGGATGTAGATATATACAGAATATTATTATTTGTGGGTTTATTCATTTTTATTTTCCTATTCTTTTTCTCTACACATTACTCGCTTTTTTATATCTTACTTTTTATCCTAACTCAGTTTGTTAATCCGGCAGTTGAAAAGAGCATAAGTAACTCTCGTACATCTTGGGGTCCTGATACAGAAGTGCTTGTTTTTTTCTTCATATTGATCATTATTCTTATCCCCACATTTTCTTTAAAGTATTCTGACAGAATAAAAAATCGGTTTAAAGAAATTATTACGGTATTTATTTTATTTTTGCTTTTCCTAATTCCATATAGAATATTATTTAATACCGGATTCTTTGGTAAACCAACCGATATATTTGTAAACAAAAATTATGTTAGTATTGTAAAAAGCAAGGGTTCTAATATTAGATACCTCTTAAACGAAAAAAAGAAATTATATCCCGTGTATTTTTTCCATAGTAGAGCATTTTTGTGGAATGAAAAAGATGTATTTTATTATGATGAAACCACTCTCGATGAAGATATCAATCAAAATATTACAATAGATAAAACACTATTTGTATACAATTATTACGGTAATAATAGCAATTATAATAGAATTCTGACATCAAAGGAATATATTACTTTGTCCTTAAAGGGTTATTTCAATCTTCCTGAAAATATTTATTTTAGAAATAACGGGAAATTATATAAGGGAAGGATTGAAACAAAAAAAGTAACAAAAATCAAAATAGGTGAAAAGCATATCCGCCATTACGGGAATCAGTATTTTATCAAATTCAATGACAAATCACATATAATTTTCGATGATAAGGGACTTATTGAAGTAAATCCCAAATATAGATGGTTATTATTTGACCTTGACAATATTTATTATCTTGATAATGATCTGGTAAAAAATTATAAGGAAGAAGTGATGATTAAATCCAAGAAAACCATTAAATATATTGATTTAAGAACGATAGAAATTGAGAATAAATATTATACACCCTTTAATGATCAAATCTATGAGATCCCTAAAAACGGTAAATTCTTATTGGATAAGATCTACTATATTAAAAATAACAAAGTGATACTAAAAAAGATCGGGGGGAGTATCATTATGGAATTTCCACTACCGCAAAAAATTGTAAAAAATTATTTACTTCACTATTATAATGGAAATTATTATCTTTTTGTATATGATAAAAAACCATTGAGAATTTATAAATTAAATAAATCCCATTGGGAAAAATATGACACAATCTGGTAGGAGGAAGAAATGATAAGAGAATTAAAGCGGCTTTGGTATTCAAAAAAGATCTTTATCATATTATATGCTATTTTTGAAATACTTT
>JAGGYO010000217.1 GCA_021162505.1 bacterium | reverse complement strand
TAGGGAGTCCACGTCGCACATATATTTTGTCCAGAAGGGGACGCATAGGAGATTGATCGGAAAGATCGTGCGAATGTTTTTAAAATATTTTTTTATTTTGCTTGACTTTTTCTTTCATAGGAGAGTTGAAAAACAGTATACAGTACTAAGTATTTAGTTTCTCCACTTAGTACCAATAACCATGACTTAGTACTTAGTACCATTCTTTTGAACCTTTGAACCAAGAATTTATTAACCACAGCACCAAGAAAGTGCTGGATATACCACGGAGCACTGAAATATAAATGAACAATGAATAATGAAAAATGAGGAATTAAAGAAAATTCTGGATTATCGTGTCAAGCCCGACAATGACAAAAAAGAAGGATGACAATGACAAAAAATAAGTCTATTCATAATGAGAATAAAAGAACAAAATAGTTCTATAAAAATCCAACCTGTCTGCACAGGTAGATATGTTTCTGAGATTTTTCAATACCTTCCTTCTCAAAAAAGAAAATAAATAGACGGATATGATGATAAAATAATATAAAAACAAAAAGAAATGGATCCTCCGCTAACCTTCGGTCTTCACTTTATATCAGTCACAGGTCAAAGGTCAAAAGTACTACCACTCTTAAATGCTATGTTAAAACAAATAATCACTTAATAATTACTGATTACTGGATACTCTTTTTAAATTTAGTACAATTAAGTGCATGAATTACTTAAAATATCCTTTGTTATTGGGGTATTATTTGGCATATTTATTGCAGTTTTATATTAAATGAAGAAGATAGTACTTATTTTAACCCTTATTTTCCTCGGTTTTAATATTAATGGTACATATTTGAACTATCCATCCGATATGCTCTATGTGCCTACCACGAATACCATTGGTAATATGAAAGTTGTAGTTCTTTTCTCGCAATTAATGGCGACTACGCCTTATGGATATAAATTTAATACCGATTGGTTTGAAGAGGATATAACGGTGGGACTTGGATTTCATATTCCGTGGAATGATCTAAAATTTGAATTGATCTGGACACAATTTACATTGGTACAAGGGCTTGGTCAATATGGAGCCGCCAATATCAAGGTTAATTTTTTTGAAGATCCTCTAATAAGATTTTCAGCAAAGAAACTTAAAGAAAACCCGAAATTAAAATATTTGCCTTCTATGGCTTTCGGATTGAGAAATATTACCGGCAAGGGGATCAGTTATATTTCGCCAACCGGGAATGATTCACAATATCTTTCAAGCTATTCATTTTATCTTGTATTTTCCAAATTGCTTATGCATAAAGAATTTGATGATCTCAATATTACTTTTGGCCTCGGAGGTCGAGAATTTGTAGGTTTCGGTAAAATGAAGAACAATGGCTTCTTCCTTGGAACAGAATATACTAAAATATTTAAAAGCACGGCAAAGGCAAAGGTTTTCTTCGAGTATAGCGCCAAGGGTATTGGTATTGGCGGAGAGTTTTCTGAGAATATGTTATATGTGCGTTTAGGATTAAGTAATTTGCAAACGATCATCAATAGCTTCAAAGAAGAAAGAGGTGTCGAGATCAATGTAGGCGTGGGTACCATTTCCAGCTTAACGCCTTTTGTCAATAAGATTCCGCTTTTTAAAAAGAAATATTATGCTAAACCACAATGGACCATGATTAATAATTATAAGATCTACGATGCTAAATTCAGTTTCCACATACCGTTAAAAGAACCAAAATACAAAATAGTATTCCCAGGTAATTATATTCCTCCAACAAAAACGGTTACAACGGAAGAACTTGTAAAAATTGTTAAATTGGAAAACGGGATTCAGCTAAAGACAAAGAATATTAGGTTCATGGTCAATTCTGCAACATTATTATCATCATCATATAAGATTCTGGACAAGATCGTTTCCATCCTTAAAACCTATAATAACTATTCCCTCATCATTGAAGGACATACTGATTCTTCAGGAAATTTCGCCGATAATTTCTTGCTTTCAAAGAACAGATCGCAATCTGTAAGATCATACCTTTTGCAACATTTGGGAATGAGCTATAAGAATAATTTATTCAATTTCGGATTCGGACCGCAATTTCCCATTGCATCCAATAGGACCCGCTTGGGAAGGCAAATAAACAGACGAGTCGATTTTTATATTGTAAAAAATAATGAATTACAAAAAGAATTGCGAAAAAGGCAGAATGTTTTAGCTGCATTGGAACCACAATTACAAAAAGCACAGCCACAACCGAAGGCAGTTCCTACCCCTGTTAAAGCCAAAGCCGTATCAAAAAAAGAAGCTCCAAAGAAAAAAGAGATCGTTAAAAGCAAGGAAAAGGTCATCAACCCTCAACCGGCGAAAAAGCCTGCACCGCCAAAGAAAATAGTTAAGACGGAAAATGTAGAAGACCTTCTCAAAAACGGCAATTTTGTTAAAGCTATTCCCATATTAGAAAATAATTTAAAAAATGAAAAGAGCTTCTCGAAGAAAATAAAGATAAAAAAACGATTGGGCAATGCTTATTTCGAGCAGGCAAAACAACTATTGAAGAATAAAAAGATGGAAAGCGGCATATCTTATTTAAAGAAAACATCTCTATATAAGAATAGCAAATCTTATGAAGAAGCTTATTTCTTACTAGGGCAAATTTCTTATAATAAGGGAGAATATAATACCGCCATTACCTATTTTCAAGGCGTTATGAGCAATTACCAATATATGGATGCTGCAATATATGATAATGACGACGAGGCACTGTTCAAGATCGTCGGTTGTTTGATAAAATCCGGCAAGGGTAAATTAGCTAAACAGCTACTTGAAAAATTTTCAAAACAATATCCGAAAAGCCCTTTAAAACCAAAGGTAAAGCTCATTTTGGAGAAGATCCAGTGAAAAGATACAAAAGAAAAGAGAATATAGTATCCAGAAAAGAGAATAACGGAGTGGTCCTTTTTAATACCTCCACAGGTGAACCCTTTTACATTGAAGGGGCTGCAATTGAGATCTGGGATATTATAGAAAATGAGAATGATATTTCAACTATTAAAAAAATATTAAGTAAGAAATATGAAGAAACCCAAGCAATGGAAAGCGATATCATGAGTTTCTTAAATGAATGCGACAATGAGGGTTTGATCAATGTTCTTTAAATCTCCTTTGGAACTGTATATTGACATTACGGCTAAATGCAATTTGCATTGTAATTTTTGTATGCGAGAATGGGAGCCCTATTTAAAACATAAGGATAATCCCATGCTTATAAATTCACTAAAAGAAATTATTGTAAAATATGATATTCCAAATATTATTATTACTGGCGGGGAGCCCTTTTTGTCATGGAAATTATTGCCTTTTGTAAAATTTTTAAAAGAAAACGGAAAAAGAGTACATATTACAACAAACGGTACATTAGCAAATAGAAATAATTTGGCACAATTAAAGAAATACGGAATAGACCTCATACAGGTCTCCATTCACGGATATAATGGTCAATTAAATGATAAGATCATGGGGAAAACCGGAAGCTTTAGGAAAATCTTAAATACATTGGAACTATTACAGGAATTCCAAATCCCTTTTTCAACAAAGACCACTATAACGAAAGATAATATCAAATATTTTCACAAATTATATGAACTTTTGAAAAATTATTCATTGAAACAAATGATATTTACAGAGGTATTTTATATTGGAAAAGCTGTATATGGAAATTTAAAACCCACTTATAACGACCTATTGGAGATGAAAGAAAAAATCGATGGACTAAATGATGAAAGGATCAACTTTCAATCTGAGACATTGAGCTTTTATGAGAATCATTTCCCCACAAAGTGTACAATAGGTGATGAGTATACCACCTCCTTAGAAATACTTGCTGACGGCACTGTATTGCCCTGCGCTTATAGTGTGGTATTTGATGAACATTTAAATATATTTGATAAAAACTTTAGAGATATCTGGGGAGAACTTTCTATTTACAAGAAATATTTGACCTTACCCGATGACTGCCGGGACTGTTCGTTAAAAGAGACATGCCTTGGAGGATGTCCAGCAAGGAGAAAGGTATTCGGGACAAAAAGGGACCCAATGTGTCTGATTAAGGAGGTATCACGATGAAATTAAAATGGCAAAGACCTGTATTGAAAAAGATCATTATAGATAAAAGATGCAACCCTGCTCATCCTCAATGGGTTACCTGCAACGCAAACAATCCGCAAACGGCAGCAAGCTGTACAAAAAATAAAATAGGTTTATCATAAAATAATTTGATTTTTTTTTATAAAAAATTTAAAATATAGTATGAAAAAGGTTGTTGTTGTTTTTCGAAAGAAAGCACTTAATGATTTTCTTGGGTTTTTAAAGAAAAAAGACATTAAAGGAGCTACTATATACAAGGTCAAGGGTTTTGGCAGACAATTTGGATATAAAGAACTTCAGAAAAGCAATAGCTTTAAAATAAATCTATTGGATAAAATGAAGGCAGAAATGCTTTTACCGGATAAAAATTTAGTTGATTTTATCGATGAATTACAAGAATTACTTCAAACAGGAAGGATGGGAGACGGGAAAATATGGATAGAACCTATTGAAGATGTGATAAGGGTCAGAACCGGTGAAAGCGGAGAAGGGGCGATATCGTGAAAAACTTTTTTAAGGACTTCCTCAAATTTAAAATGGGCGATATTAATGAAAAGATCCGGCTCAGAGAATTGTTCTCTATTTTGCAGGATATCAATGTTCTTCTAACCAAATCTTTTGAAGACCTGAATGATACGCTTTGGGCTATAACTGCATCCCTTTCCAATGTTTTTAAGACGACAAAGATCGCGTTATTACTCTATGATGAAAAAGAAGAAATTTTTTTACCTAATTTCTCGTTTGGGATCGAAAAAACTGAACTGAAAGAATATTTTAGAAAAAACACTCTTATTCAAAAAAATCTTTTCTTAAGTAGTCAGCATATTATCAATGTAAATTCAAAGTTACAGAAAGAATATAAAGAATTGTTTGCTTCATTTAATTTAAACAATGTGATCTTTGAGCCCATTACATTAAAAAACAAGATCATCGGATGGTTTTTGGTGGCGGATAAAAATGATAAGACCCCGTTTTCCAGTAACGATATCGATCTTTTTAATTCCATCATACCCATCTATAAGGTTATTATTCAAAACGGGATATTACATAGAGAGGAACAGACCAAGACAAAAAACTTAGAACATTTGAGAAATATTGATAGAATGCTCCTTATTCATAAGGACCTTCGTCAGATTACGGATGATATCGTGGAATCCTTAGTAACTATTTTTAGTATTGAAGCAGCAGCCATTTTATTATTGAACAAAAAGAAGGATGCTTTGGACATTTATTGCGCAAAGGGTATTTCAGATAAATTTGTAAAGAAGGCCAAGATAAAGATCGGGCAAGGGGTTACCGGTATATGTGCTCAAGAAAATAAAACCATTCGGATCAATAATGTTCCAAGTGATGAGCGTTATATTTCATACCCGGGGTCAAAGACGCTGTCGGAAATGGCAACTCCTTTAACAATAAATGAGGTAGTTATTGGCGTATTGAATATAGAATCAATAGAAAAAAATAAATTTTCCAAAAATGATGAGGAATTATTTATAGATTTTGCCCTCAATACTGCGGTGATCTTAAAATGGGTAATTGAGAATGAAAAATGATATTCTTATACATTCTTTTTGTATTCCTATTTATTTTAATTTCAAGTAAAAAAAAGAAAACTCTCGGCTACCCTTTACTCATTTTTATTCTATTAAGTTTATTGCTTTTCAAGTTCTTGACATATTCGCCAAAAAGTATAAAAGGTTCTCTAAATATTATTGATTCTTCCACATCATTGAAATATTCAAATTATCATATTAAAAACAAGCACTTTTTTACTATTGATAAAAAAAATAATTTGACGAGATTCAAGAAATTCAATAAGTTGGGATCTCCAATATATGATGAAATAAAAATGCTGGGAAATTACTCCATTATGAATAATTTGATGATAAATTATTATTCTGATTTTAATTATACTGAACCTTTCGAACCAAAGCCTTTCTACGGCAATATCTCCTTAATTCCCATTGAAGGCGAAAAAAGATTTGTTAATAGCGAGATCGTTGATGTCTTTCCTAAAAATACATATTTAGAACCTCGAAATACTATTTATTTGAAGATAGCCAGTGAGCATAAAACACACGCTACGGTAAAGATTCAGTTTGATAATAAACCGCCTGTTAAAAAAAATATCATGATTGAACAAGGGGAAAACATAATTCCAATGGAGTTTACGATAAGGCATCCTGGCGTATATTCGCTTCATGTCCAAGTTCAAAGCAATGATGACATTGAATTTGATGATCACTTTTATTCTGATATTATTTTAAAAAAAAGGACACCTCACATTATCATCGTTTACTCTTACCCTTCAAAGGATATTGGAATATTAGCCCGGATTTTGAGAAAAGATGGATTCAAGGTGGATTCTATTGAAAAAGAACAAATAAAAGATATGGAAGATTACGACGCTTTTATTTTTTATAATACAAATTTCAGTATGTCTACTCATAAACCCGTCCTCTTAGTGGGAAATTGTAAAAATGAACATCTCGTTCCATTTTTTAAAAAAGGGATCACTATAAATAACCGTTCTTTTAATCAAATACAGGTGAAAAGTAAGATACTTAAAGGAAATTTTTCAAGCATGGACAGTAATAAGCCCTTGATGGGACATTATTACAATAATTTTTTCTTAACGATCACCGGATTCTATCATTATATGCTAAAAAACGATCATATTGTCGAGCATTTATTATTAAGTATATTAACATCATTTGAACATGACATTTTAAAATATCCTCACTTTTCATTTAATAGCAAACGATTCATTGAAAATAGAGAGTTCGTTGGAATTTTTTCGCAAAATATTGATTCTATCAGTATAAACAAAAGTAATATCATTCCCTCCAATGGGAGTTTCTCTTTTAACCCTCCCAAAGGAGAACTCGAGATTATTGTAAAAAGCAATGGGCAAAAATTTATAAGAAATTATAAGGTCTTTCCGAATGATCTTGAAAAAAAATATTGTGGATTCGATAAGAACAAATATTCTCTCCTACGATCCCTTTTAAAAAATAGTTCTTCGAATAATTTAAAAACTGATAAGAGTAAAATCAATCTTTTCGAACATCCATTCTTTTTAATTTTGATCTTGGTCCTTTTGATCTTATTTTGGGTCTTTTAGTATATCAAAAGTCCGTTTCCCTATAATACAATCCAATGATGCTCCCGTCAAAACATCCGAAAGCCAATGCATATTCAATATTATTCTGGAGAACATCAACAATATATCGTGAATGTTTCTTAATATTCATTGGGTAAGTGATAAAACCTTTCGGTCTATTCTTTTGAATTATATAAAAAAAACTGAATAAAAAAGAAATGATATTATTAAATTGAATATCATAAAGAATCTATTTTATCTAATAGCTTAAAAAAATCTTCTTCAAAAAGACCACCGCTACCCAATGTTACATCGGATTTGATCTTTTCTCCGTGAAAGTCTGAACCACCTAATTTTAAGAGACCTCTCGCCTCACATAACTGATTTAAATAATGCACCTGATCTTTGGTATGACCGGCATAATGAACCTCTATCCCGTCAATATTGAATTCAATTGCCCTATCAATGATCTTATATATTTCATCTGATTTTCTATCCATATAAAAGGGATGCGCTAATCCTATAATTATATTAAATTCACTTTTTGCTTTTTTGATGAGTTCTTCAAATCCTATTCTCTTTTTTTCAATATAAAGCGGCATCCCTATCTTTAGGTATTTGTCAAATGCTTCTCTAATACCAGATACGATATTCAGGTCAACAAGATAATGAGCAATATGCGGTCTTCCAATTGCTGCGCCCTTAGTGTATTTTTTTATCAATGTTTCATAGTTCATGGAAAATCCCATTTCATTGGCTTTTTTAAGTGTATTCATAGCAGCGCGTTCACGGGCTTCTTTTTGGGTGCTGAGAAATTTTTTAAGGGGGGAATTATTCCATGTCCTCATATACCCGACCAAATGAAGATTCGAAATATCCGTTGCAAATTCAACGCCCAATACTCCTTTCACGGTGCCAAATTCATTAATGGTATTTTCATCGGTTTTCGAACCAAGAGAATCGTGATCGGTGATCCCGAGTCCTTTCAATCCCGCGCTTTCTGCCATTTTTAAAAGTTCATTTATTGAATATTGCCCGTCTGAATTTTGAGAATGAGTATGAAGATCATATAGGAACTTTTCCATACTTCATTATACAATAATATTCTGAATAAGTAAAGAGATCCGCATCTATGGAGTACTTATAAAACTTTTCTTTTAGAAACATAAAAATATAAGAAAAAAAGTATGAATATTGTTGAAGAATAAAAGGAAAACGAGAATAAATTGTGTACAAGTATTGCAATAAGAGGAATGGCCTCATGGTAGCTTACCCTTTTAAAAATATAAATAAGCATATAAATAAGTAATCCTAAGTAGAGCAATCCACCATCTGCTAAATGCTGAATAATAACATTATGAGCCATTTTAACATTATTGGCATCTTTGTCCTTGAATCTATTATATTCCTTTTCATACGAGAATGTACCGAAACCCTGAATGGGACGATGAAAGAACATTTTTATCCCCGCTTTGAAATTTTTATACCTATTGACAACTGGATCCATTTGTTTTTTACTAAGATCTGAATGCCTTATAATGGTCAATGAACCCACGGATAATATCAGAACAACGATCAATAGAAAAACCAATTTTTTCTTATTATATAATAAAACTACGATAAAATAAAAAAGTACTAAATTAAAGGACTTGGTCAAAAATAGCATGAGGATAAAAATACCGGTGAATATTATATTGAAGAATTTATTTTTACCATATATATAATAAATCAGTAATGGCGGAACAATGGCTAATATATTGGGTGAAATAAATGTTCCCATTACCCTTCCCCTTTCCAAATATTCCACAAATGTTTTTCCATTTATGAGTTCAGAACCGGCAATCATCTGTCTCAATTGCGGAAAAAGAATGAATTTTTCGTATAGAGCATAAACAATAATAAAAAAAACTATTATAAAAAACATGAATCTCAATATCTTGACATTAAATTCTTTAACAATATCTTTCATAAGAATAACAAAGATCAATAAGTAAATATACCCCAATGTCATTTCAATATTTTTTGTGTAAAACAAATTAATGATAATAAAAAATAGATATAACATTATAGGAAGATCTATTTCTAATTTTATTTTTTTAATATTTAAAATAAGAAAAACCAGTGAAGAAAATAAAAATATAAGAGGGCGGGCATTAAAAGAATATATTAGTACTACAATAAAAGTAAGATAAGATAGATATTTTAGTATAATTATCTTTTTACATTGCCGAGGACATGGTAAGAATAGGCATAAACATTGCGACAATAATAAATCCCAAAATACCACCTATTACAACCATGATCAATGGTTCCAATGCAGACATCAAACCCTCAACCGCTGTATCAACTTCTTCTTCATAAAAATCGGCAACCTTTGCCAAAAGAACCGATGTCTTACCTGATTCTTGACCGGCATCGATCATTTGCAGGACCATGCCCGGGAAGATCTTTGCCTCTTTTAATGGGGTTGTCAATGTTTGTCCGGAAGTAACCGCATCTTGTGCTTCCAGGATGGCTTCCTCGTATAGCAGGTTTCCTGTGGTCTTTGAACTAATATATAATGCTTCTGGAAGATGAACACCGGAATCCAATAGAGTGGATAATGTTCTCGCAAATCGCGCAATTGCTGTTTTTTTAGTTAAACCTCCCAATATGGGGGCTTTTAGCGCAAGAAAATTAAGAAACCATATATATTTTTTGCTTTTTCTTGTTAATGTAATATGCAGAGCAATAAAAGCACCCACAATTAAAATAATTACCCAACCGCTTTTTTGCAGATAATGACTTATATTAATAAGAAGTTGTGTTGGTCCGGGAAGTTTGGCATTCATATCTGCAAACATAGTTTCAAATGTTGGAATGACCTTTGTCAGCATAAACCAAACCATTACTACGGTAACAATAGAAATGACAGTTGGATATGTCATTGCAGCTTTTACTTTACCTTTTATTTGTTCCGCTTTTTCAATATATTCAGATAGTCTTGTAAATACCAAAGGTAATTTACCTGATGACTCACCAGCAGAAACCATGTTCGTAAACAAACTATCAAAAAGCTTAGGAAAAGAGCCGAGTGCTTGCGAAAGAGGAACTCCTGATTCTACCTTGCTTTTGATCTCCATAAGGATCTTTTTGAATTTTTGATTTTCCATTTCTCTTGCCAAAATATCAAAAGATTTGGTAAGATCAATACTTGCATCGAGAAGAACTGCAAATTGTCTTGTAAAAATTGAAATATCATGCGTAGTAACAACATCAAAGTTAGGCAAATTTATCCCGGCATTCAGGACTGTTTTTTCTTGAACCTTAACTGTTTCCTGAAATATATTGGGTCTATTAAATCGAGCGCGTGCCTCATCAAGTGATTCCGCTGTTACTTCTCCACTTCTCTTTTTACCGGTCTTTGTTTTATATTTATATAAAAATACTCCCATATCAGCTCCTATTCAATAATTTTTGGAGTAACAAAAATAATTATTTCACCTTTATTCAATGTTTCCGCTTTATTCTTAAAAAGAAGTCCGATTAGAGGAATTTTTCCTAAAATTGGGATCAAAGCATTCGTGTGTGTTTTTCTGTACTCAACCAAACCACCTATGACCGCTGTTTCACCATTTTTAACAAGCATTGTTGTATCGGCTTCACTTGTTGCAATATTGACAAGCCCAGCTACAACACCGGCAAGGTTACTTAACTCAGGATGGATCTTCAACAGAACTTCTCCATTAGCATTAATGTGAGGGGTAACCTGTATTTTAGTTCCAATAGTGGTCAATTGAGTTATGGTGTTTCCTGCCTGATCAAGCATTGTTATAGGTACTTTTTGACCAATAACGATACTTGCTTTCTGATGGTTCAGAACTGTTATATTCGGATAAGTTTCCAACTTAACTTTATTTTTATTCATAAGAGCAGTGAGGGCTGCCTCAATATTCATCATTTGATTAGGGGAAAAAAGGGATACCATACCATAATTCTGACCTGTCATGCTTGATCCGGGTGAACTACCTAAATTGACTCCACCGCCCATTGGTGTATTGGTGCTAACATTTGCATTATCAAAACTCCAGTTGATACCAATATTACTAGAATCGATCTCATTCAGTCTATAAATTCTAACAAGAATATTAACCTGGCGAGTTTGCTCATCAAGTTCGCTAATGATCTTATCCAATTTATCTAATTTATTCTTTATATCCTTTACGATCAATATATTACTTCTGCTATTATAATCTACCTTTCCTCTTTCTGATATAATAGGAGGTTTTATTAACCCGGCAATTACGCTTGACTTTGCAAATCCTAATTGATAAATTCTGGTAACAAGAGGTAATAATGTTTCTTTTGCTTTCAAGGATTTTTTTAGGTCATCTTTCTCCTTTTGCAATGTAGTAAAATCTGTAACCCTTATCGTCCTATAATCTTCCCACTCATATGTATAGCCATAATTTTTTAAAATTACATCTAATGTAGGTTCCCAGGGTTGATTGTCAACATCAATGGATATCCTTCCGGAAACCTTAGGATCGTGATAAATATTGACATTCGTTTCAATGGATATTAGCCTTAAAACAGAATCAAATGAAGCGTTTTTCAAATGCAGTGAGATTTTTTTATAGCCCTTATACTGCTTTGTTTCTACCAATGTTTTTGATTTCAATTCTTTTTTCTTTGTACTACCCGCTAATTGAACATATTTTCCACCAGTCTTCTTTTGCTCAACCGGCTTGGAAATATCACATTCAATGATATTTTCTATGGGAAATATAGAAAATTCTGATGTCTTATTATAACCCAAATTAATGATATAATTATCATTGTATTTACTGCCCGTTAGAGCAAGGATATAACCTATTTTTTTAGGCAATTCTCCTGCATAATCGGCATTATAGATCTTTATTTCACCTGATCCGGCTTTTCCGTTTTTTGAAAATTCGTACATAAGTTTCTTATCTGCAATAATCTGTAATCTTGTAATATCGGATTCCTGTATGACCTTTATATCGGAAATATGATTAAGCTCCATTACAACCTCTTCCGTTGTTTCAGCAGGTTCTTCTTCTGTTACGACCTCTTCCGTTGTTTCAGCAGGTTTTTCTTCCGTTACAACCTCTTCTGTTGTTTCAGCAAGTTCTTCTTCCGTTACAACCTCTTCTGTTGTTTCAGCAGGTTCTTCTTCCGTTACGACCTCTTCCGTTGTTTCAGCAGGTTCTTCTTCCGTTACAACCTCTTCTGTTGTTTCAGCAGGTTCTTCTTCCGTTACAACCTCTTCTGTTGTTTCAGCAGGTTCTTCTTCCGTTACAACCTCTTCTGTTGTTTCAGCAGGTTCTTCTTC
>JAGGYO010000216.1 GCA_021162505.1 bacterium | reverse complement strand
TAATAAGGGTGAATTAAAAAAATCAATGAATTACTATATGAAAGCATTTGATACCTTCAAGAAAATTGGTAATATTAGATCAGAAGCCAGTGCATTCAATGATATCGGCAGCGTTTTATGGAGCGAAAATGATTTTGAAAATGCTCTTTCCTATTTTAAAAAATTTTTAAATATTTCTAAAAAAATTGGTGATAAGCAGTCTATAGGTAGGGCTTTAGGAAATATTGGTTTAACATACACCCAACAGGAAAAATATAAAAAGGCATTAAAAGCATTAGAAGAACATTTAATAATTTCTAAAGAAATAGGCAGTGAAAGAGGAATAGCTTCATCTTGTTGTAATATTGGAAATATTTATTATGAAACCAATGATTTTAACAAAGCGTTAAAATATTATGAAAGATATTATCAAGTGTCAAGAAAAATAGAGGATAAGAGAGGGACTGGAATTGCATTGGGAAATATTGGTATTGTTTATGGAATGAAAGGAGAGCTTGATACAGCGTTAAACTATTATAAAAAAGCTCTTACTATTTCTAAGACTATTGGTTATAGAAGGGGAGTAAGCGAAGCATTAGTAAATATTGCACTCAGCTATCAATATAAAAAGGATTATAATAATGCTGTAAAATATTATAAAGAAACCATGACTGTTTCGAATAAAGTTGATTACTTGAGTTATGCTACAAGTGCATTAGGCTTGGGTAAGATTTATATGGAAAAAGGTAAATTTGAAAAGTCAAAGAAATGTCTTTATATTGCAAGAAAAACATTTGTAAAAATAAATGATCAATCCGGTATTGCTGAAATTTTTGCCCAATATAGCGAATTGTATCGCCTACAAAATCAGATCATTAAAAGTAGAAAATATTTGGATCAATGTAAAAATTTATCAAAAGAAATTGATGAGGATGATATGAATCCAATTATTTTACAAATTCAGGCAAAATTTATTATTACAACAAAAGAGGAACCTTTTGACAAAGCAGTAGAGTACTTTAAACAAGCAATGAAAATCACCAAAGAAAATAATTTACTATTTGATTATAGAGATGCAATTTTAGGATTAGCAGATGCATATAAAGAAAACGGTAATAATAAATTAGCAGAAAAATACTTTAAGAAAGCTAAGGAAATATTCAATAAGTTAGATCACGGTATTTAATAAAGCTTTAATTTTTAATATATATAAAAATTAAAACTAAATTAGTAGACAGCTAAAAGTAAATATATTTATGATAATTAAATAAAACAGGGGAGAGGAAAAGGGGAGTGAATATAAAATATGTTTTTATATTATGAGTGTTTATTATAGCAATATAGGAATTATTAATACTCTTTATTTTATCAATCTTATACAAAATGGATATTGATAATATTCACCTTGGGAAGCTTTGATACCAACAATAACGATATAGATAATAACATATATTCCAAATAATGCCAATAATATAATACCAATTCCAATTAATACCAATAATCCACAAATGAGGCCTATAATAAACTGTGTAATGACAAAATTGACGGCTTCTTTTCCATGAAAATCAATAAAGGGATCGTCTTTTTTAATCTGCCAAATTATTATTGGTGCAACTATTCCAAGCACCGGAACAATGTATGCTAAAAATTGTGAAAAATGAACAATTGATGCCCATGTATTAGAATTTTGGTCCATATCAACTCCTTAATAGATCAATATAACATAATTCTGAAAATAAACAAAATTATGAACACATTCTTTCTGTCTATTTTAATTTATTCAATAATTACTTAATTCTATAAAAGTAACGATAAAACCTCTGAATTGCGATTAAAGGATCTGAAAAGCGTGAATAAATAGTGTTGAAGATAAAGCGGACATACAAGGCAATACCAATGATTGACTTTGGAGCTTAGAAACGAAATTTGAAGGTCATCGTATTTAAGTATTATTATATTGGATAATAGTGTATAAGATAGGGAATAGTGAAAGCAATTTGCAATTGAAAATGTATAATGGACAATTTAAAACAATTGATAGTTGACAGTTATAAAAACGAAAGTCATCAAGAACCACAAAGTGGTGTAGGGCTCTCAATAATCCTTGAGCGTCATGTTGAGGTATAGCGAAACATCTAGAAGTTTGGAGTTTAAGGTTTCAAGTTTGAGGATGAAAATACTTGAAACTTTTGAACGTTGAACCTTGGAACCTTTGAACTGGTTATTATTTTAATCCACAAAAAACCATAGTTTTCCACAGGTATTTACATATTTCATCAACGTTACTTTACATAATATACATTATCGGAAGTAGATTATACAACAATAATCACGAAGTATCCATATTTCGCGAATATAACATTCGTTATGGTTTATCAAGATTCTTGCACTGTTTTTTATTCCCATCATGATCTTTAAATATTATATAAAAATAATTATTATGTTTTGAAATAAGAAAAAGGATTATATTTTTAATATTAAAATGGTAATATTATCTTTCATTTAAATATATACTTGATATAAGCAAAGTAAATAGTTTTAGATCCTTAAAAAAAACATCAAAATAATAATATATTCAATATTTGTGGTTTCATTGCTCATAAATGCCCTATTAATAGGAGCTTAAAACGGCGACCTTCAAATACGGCTTCTAAGCGCCTTTCTCCTTAAAAGGGATATCTGTATATGCTTGTATTTTCTTAAAATATGATTTTATGTATAATAATACTGGTAATATATTGAAAATATAAAAATAAATTGAAAGGGGAATAATAGTTTTAAAAAAATCATTTCTCCCCTGTTCCCCCTCTAAAATATTTTGTTCAAAAGTTGAGAAGTTAAGAGGTTTAAAGGAAAAATAATCGCCTATGGACAAGGGACAATTGAGAGTCAACGAAAGCAGTGGGATGAGGAAATGGGAAAATGGGTTTATGAGTGTATGAGTAGATGAGGAAATAAAGATTTGAGTAAAAATAGATTCAGTGTCAAGCACGGAATGACCCCGAAACAAGTTCGGGGTAAACTCCGAAATAATAGGTCGTTCACGAACGACCCCTACAATTTTCACTATTTCCAACTTACTATTCACTATTTACTATATTAATAACCTTTAAACTTTTGAACATTTGAATCTTTTAACTAGTTAATAAAGTTATAAACACAATTATGCTCGATATTACCGTAATGATTTAGTTTTCCGCACACCTTTTTAGAAAGGGTAAAACCTGAATTTGCTATCTCTTTTATTAAAACATTTGTTGTTATATTTGCAAGATTGTTATTCGGGGAATCATTCTTTGTATGTTTCGGGAATACTGAAAAGATACCTCCTGATTTTAAGACCCTTGTAAATTCGTTATAAAGTTCTGTTCTTTTTGATAATTCGAAATAATGTAATACATCATAAGCCATTACAAAATCAACGGAATAATCTTGAATATTCAGATCAAAGTTATTCTTGTCATTTAATAAGTATATGATATTATTTAAACCAATATTATTAGAATAGCTCTTAATAACCTCAAAGCTACTTTTATCAATGTCTATTGCAATGACACTACCCTTATCCTTTGTAATAATGGAAGCCGGAATAGTATAATCACCTTCATTACATCCGAAATCCAGAACTTTAAAATCAGATCGTATCCCAACCTTTTTTAAAAATTCAATACCTTCTTTTTCCAGCCAATTCATATTACTTTATTAAGGGATCGATTATCCCAGCTTCTTTAAATCCTTTTGCTCTCAATATACAGGATTCACACTTACCGCACGGTTTTTCCTCATTTTGATAGCAGGACCAGGTCAATTCGAATGGTACGCCCAGTTCCTGACCTAATTTTACAACATCACTTTTTGAAAGTTCCATCAATGGTGTTTCGATCTCAATACCGTTCTTTGTTCCTATCTGTAACGCTTTGTTCAAATAACCATAGAAACCCTCTCTGCAATCCGGATAACCCGAAGAGTCCGCTTCTATGGCGCCTATAAAGACCTTTTGTGCATTGAGTTTTTCCGCCCATGCAACTGCCAAACTTATTATTATGCCGTTCCTAAATGGAACATAAGTGGAAGGTAACTCCCCCACTCCCCTATTCTTCATTTCATTTTCCGATGAATCTACCGGTATCTCTCCATCACCTATTAAAGATGACCCGCCAATGGTCTTAAAAAAATCCACATCCAAAACCAATCTGTCTTTTGCACTGTAAAGATCAGCAAGTTCATTAAATGCCTTTTCTTCCCTCTTTTCAGTTAATTGTCCATAATTCAAATGCATTAAATAGAGTTCATAACCCTTGTTCTTTGCATATGCAGTACAAACCGCTGAATCCATACCGCCAGATAATACAACAACTGCTTTTTTCATCGTTTTCGCTCCTCACCCCATATTAACCTATGTAATTGAATTCCCAGTCGAACATTAAGATCATTTTCAAGTATCCATTCTGCAAGTTCATCATAAGGCAGAACATTGTATGATGGTGTAAAATAGATCTGTTTTGTGGGAAATTCGTATCTTTTCAATATATCCATTGCGAAATCAAGATCCTTTTTGTCCGATATAACAAAATTGATCCAATCATTTTCCATTAATTTTGCAATATTATTTTCGCAAAAGAACCCTTGAGAAGAAGGTGTCTTGATATCCATTGCCCAAATCACATTTTCAAAATCATGGAAGATATCAAGGGTTCCATTGGTCTGTATCTCTATTTTATTGCCGCGCAATCCTTTAATGAGTTCGCATAATTCATCGTTTTGTAATAAGGGTTCACCCCCGGTAATGGTAATATAAGGTTCGTTTTCAAGTTTTTTTACCAAATCCTCTATTTCCATCTCCATACCTTCGTCAAAGGCGTATTTCGTATCACAATAGGGACATCTTAAATTACACCCTGTCAATCGTAAAAAAATGGTCCTCATACCTGCATGGGGACCCTCACCTTGTAAGGAAATGTAGATCTCATTAACTTTCATCATATTTATGGGGACGGGGGTTTACTTTTTTACTTTTTACTTTCATTTTTGTCATTTTTTTCAAATTCATAGCAATCATAATCTCTTATAAACTCTTTTATACTTTCTATTGCATTTAATATATCATATAGATCATCTCTATAGTCTCTTTTCATAAATATTTTAATTCATTCTTCCCTGATATGGATATATAGGGTTTCAATGTTTTAGAAGTAACTAAATCAATTTTTAAGCCAAGTCGTTTCTCTAAATACCTTTTTAATTCAAAATTTTTCTTATTCTCTCCCCTCACATATTTCCCGAATATACC
>JAGGYO010000246.1 GCA_021162505.1 bacterium | reverse complement strand
TTCCCCTATCTGGTATGAATTTAGAGAGGATACAGAATCAGGAATTTTAAAATACTTAGTAGAAAAATATTATAAAAAACTTGGTTATAAATATGAAGAAGAATTTAGAACTATTTATTAAAGCATTAAGGGAGCGTGCAAATATATATTGCCTCATTGGTAAATATGATAAAGGAATTGATGATTTTGATTCAGCCTTAACCCATTCAAGGATTGAGTACGAACAAAATAAAAAATTGATCGGAGAGATCTTAATAGAGAAAGCATATATTTTTGTAACGGGAATAAGTAATTATGATGAAGCAAAAGAATTGACGACTACCGGACTAAGATTATTATCAACGGATACACTTACTCCGTCATATGCCAGGGGGTTTAATATACTCGGTATTATAGGACTGAGAACAGGGGATTATAAAAATGCCATTAAAGAATATAAAAATGCCTTAAAAATTCACAAGAAGTTAAATAATATAAAAGGGATATGTGCTACCTATATTAATATAGGGACTGTATATAAAAATTTAGGCAATAGGCGGCTTGCGTTAAAATATCTAAATGATGCATTAACCATTTCAGAAGAGATCAAAGATATGAGATTTACTACTGTCGCATATAACAATATTGGAAATATTTACTATTATAATAAGGAATTTGATAAAGCTTTAGAATATTATAGTAGACATTTAAAGATATCTAAGAGAATAGGCTATAAATTTGGAATAGGAACAGCTTCAAACAATTTAGGCCTTATTTATTGGGAAAAAAAAGATTTTAATAAAGCGCTAAGATATCAAAGAATAAAATATAATATTTCAAAAGAGTTGGGGCATCAAAGAGGTATTGGAATGGCAGCAAGTAATATAGGCAGTATTTATATGGACAAAGGACAAAGTAAAAAATCCTCTAAGTATTTTGATACCCATCTTCGTATCTCAAAAAAAATTGGTTATAAAAGGGGAATAGGGGTTGCCTCTATAAATTTAGGAACTGTTTCATTCGTTATGAAAGATTATAAAAAAGCCGAAATGTACTTTGAAAACAGTTTAGCAATATTTAAGGAAATTAATGAGGAAACAAGTATTATGGAAAATTATATGGTATTTATTCAATTATACAAAGAGACAAATGATGATATAAAAACTTTAAAATATTGTGTGGAACTATATCTACTGTCAAATAATAATGAAGTTAAAAGATTTAAAATCCTTGCATTAAAGGAACTATCTGTATTAGCAAATAAAATATCTATAAAGGATTTACCGGGTGAGATTAAAAAAATATTGTTAAAAGAGAAAGTTATCCATTGGAAAGTTACCATGGAAAAAATATTACAGGATCTGGTCACCCACTCCAAAAAAAAAGGGCTTCAAAAGAAGCCCTTAAAATAAAATATTTTATTTTGTCTTAAAATAATATCAGTTCGTAATTGTTGTTCCTGTTTCTCCGTTTATTGCTCTCATAATATTCGGTGGATCGGTGATAATTGCCTTTTTCCCGCCATTTTCAAGATATTCGATAACCGCTTTGACCTTTGGTTCCATTGAACCCTTTGCAAAATGACCTTCTGCTAAATACTTTTTAGCATCGGCAAGGGAAATTTTATCAAGATCCTTCTGATCGGGTTTCCCAAAGTTAAGATATACTTTTTCAACAGCTGTGGATATAATAAAAATATCGGCATTTATATTTCTTGCAAGTAAGCTCGTTGCATAATCTTTGTCGATAACTGCTGCAACACCTTCAAGTTCGCCCTTCTCATTTTCGATGACAGGTATTCCACCACCACCAACCGAAACCACAACAAAACCGGCGTTTAACAACTTTTCTACGGCTTCTATTTCAATGATCTCTTTTGGAATAGGGGATGCTACTACTCTACGATATCCTCTACCCGCATCTTCTACTATATTCCAGCCCAATTTTTTCTTTTCTTCTATTTCTTCCTTAGTATAAAAAGGTCCGATGGGTTTGGAAGGGTTCTTAAAAGCAGTATCGTTTTTATCAACGAGAACTTGAGTAACTACTGTAACCGCTTTTTTATTAATTCCTTTGCTTTTTAAAATATTATCCATTGATCTTTGAATTGCATATCCTAAGGCACCCTGAGTGTCTGCACCGCATGAATCAAGTGGTACTGTGTGAAGCGTCTTTGAACTGAGCTCTGATCTGAGGAGGATAAATCCTACTTGTGGACCGTTTCCATGTGTAACAACGATCTCATTGCCGGCTTCCGCTAATTTAGCAATATGTGTTGATGTTTCAAATACTGCTTGGTATTGATCTTGAACGCTTTGGTGCTGCTTATCCTTAATAAGTGAATTTCCACCAATTGCAATTACTATTTTCATATATTAGCCCTCAAAATCAGACATTGTTAATGCCATTGTCGCTTTTTGCACATGTAACCTGTTTTCTGCAACATCATAGATAATAGATCTTTTGCTTGATGCAACTTCATCCGATACTTCATTTCCTCTGTCAATAGGCATTGGATGAATGAAAAGGCCATCATTAGTTAATTTCATTTTCCTTTCATCACAGATCCAATCCTGATGTTTCAATGATTTCTCAACTTCTTCTTCTTTGTGAAATTCACCATCATGATAAGCGTTCGGGGTTGTCCAGTTCCTGCAATATACGACATTACTTCCCTCGTAAGCTTCTTCCTGATTGTCCGTGATAAAGAATTCTTTACCATTTTTTTCACATTGTTTTTTTGTATATTCAATTACTTCCGGATCAAGATCGTATCCTTCGGGTCTTGCAATTCTTACATTCATTCCGAATCTGGAATAAAGAAGCAATGCTGCTTGAACAGATGACCATGATCTTGCCAAAGCGCCTTTTCCCCATGCCAATGTAAAGGTCTTGCCTTCAAGGTTTTTCCCAAGGTGTTTTCTCAATCCCATAATATCGGCTAATGACTGCATTGGGTGATATTTATCATGAGCCATGGAAATAATAGGTATCTTTGAATATTTTGCATATTCTCTTAATAATTTCTCTCCATCTCCATAATGTGCAATTTTGCTTTCAAGGATTCTTATTCCAAGCCCAACACCGTATCTTGACATTACATTTGCTGCATCTTCAACGGTTTCACCTGCTGATTTTGCGGTCTTTAACCTCATGGATTTGGGTTCTAAAAACTGTGCATGTCCGCCTAATTCTGTGGCAGCAGCTTCAAATGACTGTCTTGTTCTTACCGAAGGATTGTAAAAGAACATTAAAAATGTTCTGAAAGCTAATAATTTTGTATATTTATCGGCATATCTATTTTTTTGCATATCTTCAGCGACTTCAATGACCTTAACCAGATCATCTAATTCCCAATCCATTGTTGTAATCAGATGCTTTCCTTTCAATTTACTCATAATCACTCCTCAACTCTATAAGTTTCCGCCCATTAAAAGCGCCATTATTGCTTTGTGAGCATGTAATCTATTTTCAGCTTCATCAATAACTACAGATTTAGGACCATCAATAACATTATCTGTAACTTCTTGTCCTCGATCAGCGGGCAAGCAATGCATATAAACAGCGTTTTTATCAGTTAATTCCATTTCTTTCTCGGTAGTTTTCCATGATATAGCAGCCTCATTTAATTTTTCCGCTTCTTCGTGATTTTTTTTATTTACAGTATTACCTTCATCATCAACATAAGTATAACATGAAGACGCTCCCCACGATTTTGGATAAACTATATCTGTATTTCTAAATCCCTCTTCAAAATCATTTGTTATTCTAAAAGAACCATTAGTTTGTTTCGAAAATGCCTTAGCATGGTTAATGACCTCAGGATCTAAATCGAAACCCTTTGGATGTGCTAATGTAACATCCATTCCCATTTTTGTTGCTGCAAGAATAACACTTTGGGGTACTGCTCGCGGTTTTTCTATAGAACCGGAATATGCCCAAGACATAGTGAATTTTTTACCTTTGAATCCGCCGAATTTTTCTTTAATAGTAATTAAATCTGCTAATGCTTGTGTGGGATGGTATTTGTCGCATTCCATGTTAATGATTGGAATATCGGAAAATTCTGCAAATTCTTTTATTGTAGCGTTTGCAAATCCGTAAATCCATTGTGACGGAGGTCCATACATTCTAATAGCTATGGCATCACCAACTCTCGATAACATTCTCGCTACATCAGCAATTCTTTCGGTTTTATAAGGAATATCAAATCCTTTCCTTGCGGGAGTATAAGTCTTTCCAGGTTCTAAATCGACATGGTATCCACCAAGCTGCTGTATGCCGGCAGCAAAAGTACTTCGGGTTCTTAAAGATTGATTAAAAAACATAGTAAAAAGAGTTTTGCCTTTTAATAAATGAGAAGTATCTTCCCCTAAAGCATATTTTTTCTTTAAATAAAGAGCTGCTTCGATCAGTGTTTCCCACTCTTCTTTTGTATAATCAATTGCAGCATCAATCCAATCACGTCCTAAAAATTTGTTTGTTCTCATTTTTTGCCTCCTAAAAACATTTGTTCTTGAATGTTTTTGATAATATATCGAACAGAAAAAATTATTTTGAGTTCCTTCTTTGAAAACCCCTTTACACTTATAAAATCTATGGTTTCTAAATTTGCAATCATACTATACCTCCTGAATATAATTATCTGATAAAATTCTTTTTTTGAAAGAAAAAATATTAAGACCAAAAAAAAATCTACTACTCATTTTTATAAGCGTTATTATACTATATAATAATTAATATGTCAATAATTTTGTTAAAAAGATAGTGTATAAAATTTTCTGCGAAATTGAAAAGGAGCGAAAAATGAAATTGGAAAAAGTTATTAGGATCTTGCAAAAAGTTGTAAAAAGAGGTATCCTCCCAATAGAAAGTCTAATAAATAATAAAAGGAGGATACCATGAAATTAACTTTCAACTACATTTTACGTGAAGAATTTGAAAAAGTCAAGGGTAATTTTGAAGAATTCATGAGAAATGAAATGTTGTGTTTTGGAACAACAT
>JAGGYO010000055.1 GCA_021162505.1 bacterium | reverse complement strand
TTTTTATACTGCTATTATTACTGATGATGGTATTATTTATTCGAGATATCCTACAAAAAAATATTTTAAAGTATTAAAAATATATAAATCTAAAAAGGGGAAATAAAATGAAAAAGAGCATTTTTAAAGGATTATTGGTTGTTTTAGTACTATTGGTTGCATTATTGGCGCTAAATGGTTCGGGGAGATTGGGAGAGGATGCAAAAAATGAGAATGGAGTAATAGAAAAAGAGCAAAACAAAACGGTAGAAAATGTTAATATGAAAAAAGTAAAAAAGTATATAAAAAAAGTAGGTAAATTTGTAAAAGAAAACCCAAATCCTTCAGACTGGTCACAGCATTTACAAGAATTTATGGATATTGAGAATTCAATTAACTTGAATGATGATGAATATTTGGAGGTTCAGAAAATAATGCTCAAAGAATTCGATCTTAAATATAATGGTGGATTAACACCGGTGGAGGGAAATAATTTTGATGCAAGTAAGTTTTGGACTTTCTATATAGCAAATGCCCGACAACTTAAACGATGGGAAGAAAAAAGATTAACAAAAGAAGAGATAATAATGACAAAAATAATGCCGATTATTAGAAAAACCAATAATGAATTGAAAACACAATGGATTATTAAATTAGGAGACTTAATAAAAGACATAAAGAATCAGAAATTGTCTTTGTCATCAAAAAATCGGGAAAAGATTAATGATGAGTTAATTAAATTGTTTTCGGATAAAAAAAGTCCTGAAATGATTCGAATATCAGCAACAAAAGCATGGATATCTGGTGAAAGAAGAGAAAATAAAATATATAATAGTTTAAACATTTTACTTCAGGATGAAGTGGTTTTTAAAGAGATTGCAAGATTTTTAACACACTTAGCATATTGTGCTCCTAAGTTATATGATAAGATGTTTTCAATTTTAGAAAACAGAAATAAATACTCTGAAAAAATTTTAAACGGGGCATTAGAGTTTTTAATAAGAGATAGTATTTCATATAAGACTAAAAAAGAAATTAAAAGAGTAAAAAGGTATATGAAAATATTAAGCGAAATTAAAAAAGAAAATTGGAGTAACATTATTAAAAACAAAGCATTAAAGGAATTGGAGTTAGATGAAAAGAGATTAAAATCATTTAAAAATAAAGAAAAAAGAGGTGAATACAAATGAAAAAAACATTATTCATAATTTCACTATTAATTTTAATGTAAAAAGGGGACGATGTTTCAAACCTTTCAAAGACAAATGTCACAAAGAAATAGAATTATCCCTAAGAATACCCATTGCACTTATGTCTCTTTTTAAAATTATTAAAAGGAGTGAATGGATTTGACAGTATTATTGGCAAGGTTAAAAAGAAATAAAACTAATGAAGCGGCTTAATTTAAAAATATTCTACTTAATGTTGACAAAACCTATCGTCCCCATAAAATTTTTATTAAATACAAAAATATGATAAAATAAGGTATGAGGTTTTTATGAACTACAAGATTTATGAAAATGTAGAGGTCGGCGAAGGTGCAATAATTGAAGATTATGTCATTATTGGCGCCCCCCCACGCGGAAAGAAAGAAGGTGAATTAAAGACCGTTATCGGAAAAAATGCTATTATTCGCTCCCATAGTGTGATCTATGCCGGAAATAAAATCGGTGATAATTTTCAAACGGGCAACGGTGTGAATATCCGTGAAGAAAATATTATTGGAAATAATGTTTCAATCGGGACCCACTCCATTATAGAACATCATCTTAAAATAGAAGACAATGTAAGAATTCATTCCAATGTTTTTATACCCGAATTTTCCCATTTGAAAAAGGGTTGCTGGATAGGACCCAATGCCGTATTTACCAATGCATTCCATCCACTTTGCCCAAAGGTCAAGGAATGTCTAAAAGGACCCATTATAGAAGAGAACGCAAAGATCGGAGCAAATGCTACATTATTACCTGATATTACCATTGGCAAGTGGGCTTTGATCGGAGCTGGTAGTATTGTGGTGAAGGATTGCGATGCCTTTGGTGTTTATATTGGAAATCCTGCAAAAAAAGTAATGGAAATAAAAGACCTTAAATGTAAGTATGATTTGATAGACAGACCCTATGAGGTAGATAATGAAGATTAAACTTGTAAATATTAAAAGACAATATTTAACCATAAAAGATGAAATTAATAATGCTATTCAGAAGGTTATTGATGATAATTCTTTCATTCTCGGTAAGGAAGTGGAAAAATTTGAAAAGGAATTTGCAAGGGTTCAGCATGTTGAAAATGTTATCGGGGTAGGTTCCGGTACATCCGCTTTGCTGCTTGCCTATATGGCTCTTGGTATTGGAAAAGGTGATAAGGTCATTACCACGGCAAATACATTTATTGCCACAGTTGAGCCATTAATATTTTTGGGTGCGGAACCGACTTTTATTGATATTGATAATAACGGTAAAATGGACATTGACAAAATTGAAGAAGCAATTGATGAAGATACCAAAGCAATTATTGCCGTTCACATTTACGGACAGATGCTTGATATGGATAGATTGCAAATAATATCAAAAAAACATAATTTATTTTTGATAGAGGATTGTGCTCAGGCACACCTTGCTCATAATGATAAAGGCGTTTATGTTGGTGCAACAGGGGATATCTCTATATTTTCTTTTTATCCCGGTAAAAATCTGGGTGCTTTCGGCGATGCCGGAGCCATTGCTACAAAGAATAAAGAGCTCTATGATAAAATGTATATGCTGAGAAATCACGGAAGAAAAACAAAATACGAACATATAGTAGATGGCCTTGGTGAAAGAATGGATGGTATTCAGGGTGCTATTTTGAATGTTAAATTGAGATATATTGAAGAATGGACAAAACGAAGGATTGAAATTGCTAAGATCTACAATGAGAATTTGGCAAATATTAACGGTTTGAAATTACCTGAAATAAATGGTCATCAAAATGTTTTTCATCTCTATGTCATAAAGGCTGCAAAGAATAGGGATAAGATATTAGAATATCTCAATGATACGGGTATTATGGCGGGGATCCATTATCCAACACCTCTTCATATGCAGCCGGTATATTATAACAGAAAATATGGGAAAAAATATAATGATCTTCCAAAAAGCGAAGATTTTGCACAGCACATCATATCTTTACCGCTATTTCCTGAGATCACAGATGATGAAATTGAATATATTATACAGGGAGTGAAAAATGCACTTAAAAAATTTGGCTAAGCCGATTCTTGCTTTGTTATTATTTATTTTTGTTTATATAGGAGTGAATGGAGTGAATTTAGAACAGTATTCTTTAAAGAACGGCTTGAAAGTGATCCTTTATAAGGACAATAAATTTCCAGAGGTCATCATTAGAATAGCATACAATGTGGGTTCTGCTTATGAAGAAAAGGGTCAATCCGGGATTGCTCATATTAATGAGCATATGATGTTCAACGGGACAAAAACATTAAAAAGAGATACCATTGATGAATTGGTAAAATCATCAGGCGGTTATTCAAACGCCTATACAGCAGATGATATTACCAATTATTATATTATACTACCTTCATATAATTATGAGATCGGGTTGAGAATAGAGTCTGATAGAATGGCGAATGCCACTATGGATGAAGCAGTATTCAAAAAGGAAATGAAGGTGATCAAACAAGAGAAATTAATGCGTTACGGTAATTCCCCATGGGGAAGGTTCTGGACATTTTTTGGTGAAAAGTTTTACAATGATTTCCCATATAAACATCCAACGATCGGGTATGATGAAGATCTGAATTCCATTAATATCCATCAGGTGAGAAATTTTTACAATACATATTATAAGCCCAATAATGCTACCCTTATTATATCGGGGGACATAAAAATAAAAGAAGCCAAGGAATTGGTAGATAAGTATTTTGCCCCATTAACAGCATCAAAAATAGATAAAAGAACGGAATTGAAAACCCCGCCATTGGGAATGGGATATAAGAAATTTTTATTTGAGGATCCTTCATTTACTATGAATTATGTGATGTACACCATCCCGGCACCTTCATATGGTGATGATGACAGAGAACCGCTATTAATGGCAGCAGCTATGCTCGGTAATGGAAATGCAGCAATTTTAAAGCAAAAGCTCGTAGATACAAATATTGCAACCTCTGCTTGGTCATCACTTCGAACCGGTAAGGTCGGTAAATATTTAATGGTGGGTGCAAGTTTCTTGAAAAAAAAGGACTTACCTAAAATTGAGAAGATCATTTTTGATACCTTTGAAGAATTGAAAAAGGGGAAATTTTCAAAGAAAGATCTTGATAGAGCAAAAAATTTAGCGGAAGCCGAAAATATGTTCGAGAATGAGAGATTAAATAATATTTCAGAACGACTTTCCATTTTAGCAACCTATTATAAAGCAGGTTTTATAAATGAAGAAACGGAACTTATTAAAAAGATTAAAAAAGGTGATATTAAAAATGTCGCAAAAAAATATTTGAAAAAGGAAAATATAAAAAGATTTTTATTATCAGAAAAAGAGAAGCAACCCGCAGCAGCTGGTATAAAAGGAGAAGAAAATCCACACTTTAAAGAGGATTTTCCAATTTATTTTCCAAAAGCAGGCGAGATAATAAAGAAATTTTCCTATTTAAGGAAGGTAAAAACAAAAACATTGAAAAACGGTATGAAGATCATTGTATTACATGATGATAGTTTCCCCACTACAACCTTTAAGATAAGCATGAAAGCAGGCCCGTCTTTTAATAAAGACATTAACGGCATTCCGCAAATAGCAATATATCTTCTTGGGGAAGGTACAAAAAAATACCCAAAAGAAAAATTTGATTTTTTAACGGATTATAACGGCATCATGCTTGATTTTAATGCCGGTTATGAAACATTATCCATTGACGGAAAATATCTTACCAAGTACAATAATTTTGTCCTAGACCTATTGAGAGATATGCTTGAACAGCCATTATTTGAAAAAGACAGCATTCAGAGGACAAAGATGCAGATATACAGTAGCATTTTGGCCGGCAAGAAGGATCCAAAGGATATTGCAAGTATTGAGTTCTTAAAAGCGGTTTATGGCAAAGATCACCCTTATGCAATTTCAGATAAGGGAGATGAAAATATTGTTATGAAAGCAAATAAAAAAATGCTAATGGATTTTTTTAAACAGAATATCATTCCCCAGAATATACAGTTCACTATTATATCAAGTGAAAAAACATCAAAAATAATAAAGGATATTGAGAAGTATTTTGGTGATTGGGATAAAAAAGGGAAAGTCAATAAACTTGGTAAATTTAAAAATGTAAAGATCAAAAAAGATGAGATCGCTCTATATGTTCCGAATATTCAACAATCGGTTGTTCAGATCGCATACAAGGGTCCGGACTATAATGACAAAGATAATTATTATTTGGGATTAGTAACGAATATGCTTGGCGGCGGATCGTTAACATCGATCCTTGGGAAAAAAGTAAGGCGTGACGCCGGTCTTGCTTATTATGTATTCTGTTTTTCAAGACAAAAAGCTTCAGGCGGATTTATAAAAATTCAGTCCGGGGTATCACCAGAAAATGTGCAAAAATTTAACGAACTTGTGCTGAAAACATTAAATGAACTTAAAAAAACAGGATTTTCAGAGAAGATCGTTGAGAAAAGCAAGATGAATGTTCTGGGAAATCTTGTAACAGGGATTGACTCCAATGAAAGTATTGTAGGATTACTGGATAACCTTTATTATTCGGGGAAAGATATTAACGATTTCTTTGATAGATTGGAATCATTGACCAAGGCGAATAAAAAGCAATTGGATCGTGTTTTTAAAAAATATTTTACTGATAATTACAAAATAGTGGATATTTTACCGGAGGTGAAGGATGAAAATAAAAACAAAAAATAAGACAGTTGATGTAGTTATTAATGAAAATACGGTTGAATTTGAAAAATTTAACACTACATATATGGA
>JAGGYO010000019.1 GCA_021162505.1 bacterium | reverse complement strand
TTTACGAAAAGGAACTCAAGGTATGGTATTATAATACAAATTATACACCGGCTGAATGGGAACTTATCGGCGGTGAGGTTGATGCTGATGCGAACACATTAACCATACAAACCAATCATTTCTCTACTTATGGATTGTTCGGTCAAAAAGCAACAATTACAACATCTCTTGATACCGTAAGAGTATTCCCCAATCCATATAAGTATAATCCTAATAACAGTAAACAGGTAACATTTGATAGATTGCCTGCAACATTTGATAAATGTGTTGTTTATAATATTGCCGGTGAGATTGTAAAAACTTTCTCAAATAATGATATTGGGATGATTCCTGATCCTATAAATTCCTCGACTATAACACCTGGAATTATCTGGCATTTACAAAATAATTCAGGAAAAAATATCGCTTCTGGGTTGTATATTTTGGTTATAAAAGTTGGCAAGGATAGTAAATTCTATAAATTTGCAGTAATTCGATAATTTAATTTGGGGGACCGAAAGGTTCCCCAAATTTGTCAAAAGTCAAAAGTCGAAGGTCAAAAGTGACGAAGTCATCCAGAGCAATTGTAAGTTGCATAGGGACCTCAGAAATCAGTCCAAAGTCAAAGGTCCTTCAAACCCCCCAAACCCCAAACTTCAAATAACTGGATCCCCGTGTCAAGCACGAGGATGACAAGAGGAATATGTCATTCCTGTGAAGGCAGGAATCCAGTATTTTCTTTCACTTTTCACTTATTTTCCGTCATCCAGAGCAATTGTAAATTGCGTAGGGATCTCATTAAAAAGATCAAAGATTCCATATTCAAAAAATGTCTGTGCTAAGTACTAAATTTCTAATACTAAACGGTAGAAATGGAATACGAGATACATAATGCTGAATACTATGGTTATTCTAAAGTCAAAGCGAAAAATGACCGGTTACCTCTTTGCATCACGCTAATTTCATCCCCAAATCGTTTCGGTTGCATCACGCTAATTTCATCGTTACTTGATTAATAATGATAAAAAATATATAAATAATAAAACGGAGGTGTCAATGAAAGCATTTAAGGAAATTTTCTTGGTTATAGTGTTATTGTTAAATATTACCGGATGCAGTAAAGCAATCGATAGTTCAAAATTGGAAAAGAAAAACGGATTATTTTATAAAATAGGTAAGACAAATCCCTATACGGGAAAAATTATTGATAAATACAAAAACGGAAAGATTAAAGATACAAAGTCATTTAAAAATGGGCAAGAGACCGGAGAATGGGTATGGTATTATGAAAACGGTGCCAAAAAAGAAAGCGGAAATTATTTGAACGGCGAAGCAAATGGCGAATATTTATCGTATTATAAAAGTGGACAATTAAAGGCAAAGGGAAATTTTAAGGACAATAAAAAAATCGGATTGTGGGTATACTATTACGAAAATAATAATGAAAAAGTTAAATTAACTTATATAAACGGGAAAGAAGAAGGTGATTTTATGTCCTATTACGAAAACGGTAATTTGAAATCTAAATCTACCTATATAGATGGAAAAGAAGACGGTGAGGTTACATTCTATTATGAGAATGGTACTCTAAAATCTAAAGCTACCTATAAAAACGGGAAGGGACATGGTGATTTTATTTCCTATTATGAAAACAAACAAATAAAGAAAAGTTATAAAATAACAGGTGAATTTATTTCTTACTACGACAATGGGAAGATACAATCAAAAGGGAAATATAAGAATGAAAAAAAAGAAGGTGAATGGATATCTTATTTTCTAAACGGCAAGGTCAAGATCAAGGGAAACTATAATGATGATAAAATGGATGGCAAGTTTTCCATGTATTATGATAATGGACAATTAAAGACAGAAGGTACTTTTGTTAATGATAAATCGCAAGGGAAACTTATTACATATTCAAAAGACGGGAAAATTAAAACAATAGAAAATTATAAAGACGGAAAATTAGTAAAATAATCTGTAGAAGTCAAAAATCGAAAGTCAAAGGTCGAAAATGACAAAGTCATCCAGAACTTGATTCAGGCTCCATTTCTCTTCACTCTTTTACTGAATACTTAGGACTTAGTACTGCATACTGTTTTTCAACTCACAACTTGTTTTCAGTGCTCTGTGGTTAATAAATTCTTGGTTCAAAGGTTCAAGGTTAAAAAGTTCAAAGTAATTTTGTGTTTTCTTATATCTTTATTTCCTCATCAACTCTTATACTCATTCTCCCATTCACTCATCTACTCATACACCCATCCAACTGTTTTTTTCGACTCTCAACTATTTTAATCCCACTATATAAACTGATTCGTTTTTAATGATAAGTAGGGTATAATCATAATGATATTGGGAAAAGAGATTAAATCTGGACAAAAAAATGGGAAGGCGCGTATGTGAAGGAGGGGGTTTATGAAAGAAGTGCGCCTTCCCAGAGTTGAGGGGTTTATAGAAAGAGACTGACCAAATGATAAAAGTGAAAAAGTGAAGGAGGGGTTTTATGATAGTCAATCTCTCCATAATATATTCTTTAAAAGAACCTCAATCAATATATAGCAAGTATCGTGCCAAAAACAATAAACCAATATAATAGTAATTAAAAAACAGCTCAATCCTTAAAGTGTTGAATATTATTCCACTTTGTTGAATTAAATTCCACTAATTTATATTTTTTCAGTAATTTATAAAAATATGAGCGCTCTATTTTAGCGATCTCGGTTATTCTTTTTATATCATAACCGTATTTGCTAAGAAGATTCTTTATATATTCTTTTCGTATCTCATCTTTCCAGTATTTAAGCACATACTTCATGGATTGCTCAATATTCACATTTAGAGTTTTGCTTTCATCACTGTCACTTAGCATATTCTTATACTTATTGGGTAAAAGAATGTGCTCATGAGAGATATTGTCCCCATTCGTTAATATAAATGCTTTTTCAATGATATGTTTTAACTCTCTTACATTTCCCGGAAAATCGTAATTTAATAGTTTTAATGTCGCTTTTTCAGTTAAACCTTTTATATTCCTTTTAAATTCTTTATTGAATTGTTCGATGAAATAAAAACTTAAAGAAATGATCTCGGTCTTTCTATCTCTCAGAGGGGGTATATGTATATGCAAAACATTTAACCTATAATAAAGATCTTCCCTGAATTCTTTTTGTTCGATTAGATTTTCAAGATCTTGATTAGTAGCTGCTATCAATCTGAAATTTGTTTTAATATTTTTAGTTCCGCCTATTCTTCTTATTAAACCGTCTTCAAGAACCCTCAATAATTTCGATTGCAATAACATTGGCATATCACCGATCTCGTCCAATAGTAATGTTCCGTTATTTGCGATCTCAAATAAGCCCTTCTTTGTCCCCCCGGCACCGGTGAAGGCACCCCTTTCATAACCGAATAGTTCACTTTCCAATAGATTGGCGGGAATGGATGAGCAGTTTATTGCCACAAAATTTTCTTTTTCGACATTGGATAGATCGTGAATGAGGCGTGTTAATACTTCCTTGCCTGTTCCTGTTTCACCTGTTATAAGTACACTTGAATGAGTCTTTGCTACTTTTAAAATATATTTATAGATATCCCGCATTTCAGGGTCATTGGATACATATCCTCTAAATACGCGTTCCACTTCATCAAAAGAAGTAAGTATCTTCATTTCTGCTTTTAGGTCCAATGTGCTCTTTAATTTTTCAATGAATAGGCGAATTCTCGGTTTATTTAAAGGCATTGGTAATACATCAAAAATACCAAGAGGAACAAGGTTAAGGACTTCCTCATTTATCTCCTCAGCAAGAACGGCTACGGAAAGATTATAATCATTGATAAGCTTCTCAATGAAGTCCTTATTGTATTCATCAAGTATAGCCATATCAAAATGTTCTTTTAATAATTTTTTCTCAGCCATTAAAAAAGAATCAACGATATAATAATATAAACCATACTCGAGTAAAACCTCAACTATGGACTTAATCCTTTCGTTGGATCTTGATAAAATAAGAACGGAAATTTTCTTTTTCATATAATACCCTCAGCGTCATTATAGCATAATGTGGAAAAAAATTCAACACTTTTAAAAACTTTTAACGATTGAATAAATAGGTCCATTAGATGTGAGTTTAGAAGAGAAAAGAGTAATATTTTTAATAGTAAAAATTCCAAGTTCTTCTTCAATCTCTGTACCAAAATTGAATTTTAGATTTTTTTTGTTTCTTGCAATGGTAATATGAGGGATATAATATTTACTTATATTAGATATAATTCCTATTTTTAAAAGCTCTTTTTCTATTGAAGTGATGAATCCAGAAATGTTTCTATTTTTATCATTTATTCCAATCCAAAATATTCGGGGAGTATTCAAATTAGGAAATGCGCCTATGTTCTTGAGAGAATAATTTGTTGATGTGGAAAAATATTCCACTCTCTTTTCACTTATAAAATCCAAGCAAGGTAAAAGCATGGTTAAATCCTGTTCACCCAAAAATGACACGGTTATATGAAAATTCTCTTTTTTCACAAAGGTCAAACCCTTAAGATCATAAAATCCGCACTTTTCCAGAAAGTTATAGATATTGTCTTTTATATCTAATGGGAGATCAATTGCTATAAATGTTCTCATTAAGTAGTTCTTTATACAAATAGAACAAAAGATAATGTGCTGCTTGTCTTCTTATATCGGATCTTGTACCCATGAAGCGGTGATTTCTTATCACCAATTTATCATTAATAAAATATCCTAAAAAAACTGTTCCAACAGGTTTTCCCTCTGTTCCGCCCGTGGGTCCGGCAATGCCTGTAACAGCATATCCCAAATGACTGTTAAAATGGTTTCTAATTCCAATAAGCATCTCCTTTGCTACCTCTTTGGAGACCGCTCCATATCTATCCAGGGTTTCCTTGCGAACACCCAATAATTTTTCTTTTGTTTCATTTGAGTATGTTATCATTCCCCCCAAATAATATTGAGACGATCCTGATATATCAGTTAATAATTTTCCGATCAATCCTCCCGTGCAGGATTCGGCACCTGCAATGGTCAAATTCTTATCCTTTAAGTACCCGCCTAATTTACCTTCAATGAGCTCCTCATCCTCGCCCCAGATAAAATCACCTAAGATCCCATATATTTTTTCCAAAACAGGTTTGAAAATTGAATTGATCTTTTCTCTTTTCCCCTTTGCCGTCAATCGGATAAGTACTTCTCCGGGTTTTGCAAGCAGGGCTATGGTGGGGTTTTTGCTTCTCTCAAAGAGATGTTTTATTTTATCGTTGATCTCAATCTCTTTTATCATCACCGTTTTTAATATCTTAGAAATAATGACAATATGATTATTTGTATTTTCCAATAAATGTTTTTTAACCTGTGAGAACATGGTTTTCATTTCATTTGGGACTCCCGGCAATAAAATGAATATCTTATTGTCTTTTTTTATGAAAAAACCGGGTGCTGAACCTGTCTTATTCTCAATTAAAAGGGCATTTTTAGAAAATACCAAACTCTCTTTTTTGCATACGATGTTTAAACCGTTTTCCTTATATTTTTTCTCAATCTCTTTTTTTAAAATCTCATCATTTACAAGAGGTATCTCTAATGCATTAGAGATTGCTTCTTTTGTAATATCATCTACGGTACCCCCTAAACCACCGGTAATGATAAATATATCATTCTCCATATAACAATCCTTAATGAGGTTTACCAATCTATCAATATTGTCTCCAATAGACACTGTTTTATGGCAGTTTATTCCTAAACCCGCAAGTTTATTTGCAATAAACATAGCATTGGAGTTCTCAATATTCCCCAGTAATAATTCCGTACCCGTAGAGATTATTATAGCATTGCTATACTCTATTTCAACCATGTACTA
>JAGGYO010000141.1 GCA_021162505.1 bacterium | reverse complement strand
TCAAATATTATCAACCTCTAAATCAAATGTACCTTGAACTCCGTTAACATCGACGGTATAAGTGCCGGCTGGCAACCCATAAACCTCAAGAGAAATTATTTCTTCAAAAGGAGCAAGTACTTGTATACAAAGGCCGGGAGGACGGTAAGTTTTGATAGTGACAAAAAAAGTATTTTCTTCTCTTTCCTGAAGGACTTCGGAAATTTCAGTACAAGGATCGGGTAAGTTTCCACTGGCGATAACCTGTACCTGCACGGGGAATGACTCTAAAATCACAATTTCTATCTCCTCGACAGGCGCAAGACCTATAGTAGACAGAGTAGATAAACAGCCGGTAACAAAAATAGCAATCGTCACAATTATTCCCATCAATAGAATTTTTTTGCTCATTTTTACCAACCCCTTTTTAATTATTTTACTTTAATTCTCTTTGAATTTGAATTTTCCTTCTTTAAAAATTTTTACACAGGCATCGACTGCTTCTTGATTATATTTTTCTCCTCTTCCAATTAAGATTTCCTCAATTGCCGCTTCCAAGCCCAATGCTGCCCTGTAAGGCCGGTGGGAACTCATAGCTTCCACCACATCTGCAACCCGAATAATCTGTGCTTCAATAAGAATATCTCCATCTTTTAATCCGCGTGGATAACCAGTTCCATCAATATTTTCATGATGTTGATACACTATTTCAGCGATTGGCCAGGGATAATCTATGGTCTTTAAAACTTTATAACCTGTCGTGGTATGTTGTTGAATTAAACCAAATTCTATATCAGTAAGCTTTCCGGGCTTACTAAGTATTTCTGCCGGTACATTTATTTTACCTATATCATGGACCATAGAAGTAACTCTTATACCTTCTATTTGTTCTTCGGGAATCAACATTTCACGGGCAATAGCAACCGCAAGTTGGGATACCCTTTCGTGATGCCCGGCAATATAAGGATCTTTGGTCCCAATAATTCGGGCAATAGTAAGCATCATGTTTTCTTGTACTCTCTTAATCCTTTCTGTTCTTTTTTGAACCATTTCTTCTAAAATATCTTTTTCTGACCGTAGTTTATCTTCTGCTTTCTTTATCCGCAGCATTACCCTGACCTGGGAAGTTAATTCATCGGCATCGATAGGTTTAGAGATAAAGGTATCTGCTCCGATTTCCAATCCTTTCACCCGACTTTTTGAGTCAGTTCTAACTGCGGTTATCATAATGACGGGGATATTCTTTGTCGCAGAATTAGCTTTTAATTCAGTGCAAACTTCGTAACCATCCATCACAGGCATATTTATATCTAATAAAATAGTATCAGGTAGTTCTTTAATCGCTTTTTCTATTCCTTCTTCTCCTGTTTGAGCAATTATAACCTCACATTCTGGTATCATATTTTTCAATAATGCCTTAATGGAAATCAGGTTATCAAGTCTATCATCTATTGCTAATATTTTTGACATATGTCTAATACTTCCTTCCGGTTTTATTTAATCTATAAAAAATCTTTTTAACCTTAGATTGTATAAATTTTCAATCATCTACTGTTTTAAATAAATTATTTATCCGGTATTCCTTTCCTCTTTATCCACTCATCAATTTTTTTAAGCACTATTTCCGGGTCTATAGGTTTAGAAACATAATCATCACAGCCCGCCCTAATGGTTTTTTCTCTATCCCCTTTCATTGCTCTGGCAGTTAAGGCTATTACCGGGATGTCTTTAGTCGTTTCGCTTTCTTTTAAAAATTTTACTACCGTCAAACCGTCTATCTTAGGCAGGGAAATATCCATTAAAATTAAATTCGGTAAATCGCTTTGGGCTTTTTCTAATGCTGCCTCTCCGTCAACTGCCTCTATCAAATTATATTTATCTTTCAAGACTGCCTTGGTAGTAAGCATATTGTCAGGATTGTCTTCAGCCACCAAGACAGTTGGCAATTCTTCTTTTTTTGGTAAAATTTTAGTTTGCGAAATAACTATTTTTTTCTTTTCCCGGGCAATTTCTTTTGGTTCTTTACTTTCAGATTTTTGCTCATCCTTTAATCCCTTTTTCAACATTAATTTTATTTTAAATATCAATTCATCTTTATCTATGGCACCTTTATATAATAATTGCTGAATATTGTTAGCACTTAATTTTTTAAAATCTTCCGCAGTTAAGTCTTTGGCGGTGAGGATCAATACCGGGATATCCGCAGTTCTTGAAGTACTGCGGATGTTTTTCAATACTTCAAAGCCATCAATTTCCGGCATCATTAAATCCAAAATAATTCCGTCAGGAATAGTGTGTTTAACATAATCGAGTGCAGCTCGCCCACTATTTGCAACATCAACAAGATAGCCCTCATTCTCCAGTATCATTTTAATCTGAATAATTGCTTCTTCATTGTCTTCTACTATTAATATTCGGGAATTCTCTTTAATTTTTTTCTTTTCAATATTTTTGCTTTCGTCAAATGTTGTATCTTTTACAGCCTTCCCTTTTTGATTAAGCTCCCAACTTTTTGATAAGGTTGTAACTTTTTCACTTTTGATATCACCTGACCATTTTAAGGGAAGGTAAATAGTAAAAATTGAACCCTTTCCCAACTCACTTTGAGCCTCTATCTTACCCCCCAGTCCATTTATTAATTTATGTACTATAGACAATCCTAAACCGGTTCCTTCGAACTGCCGGGAAGTTGAACCATCTGCCTGCCTAAATTCTTCAAAAACATAAGGAAGCTCCTCCTGCGAAATGCCAATCCCGGTATCAATAACCTTAACAACCATTTGATTCTCATCGACATCTGTACTGATAGTAACTGAACCTTTTTGGGTAAATTTAACGGCATTGCCTATTACATTTTGCAAAATCTGATATACTT
>JAGGYO010000166.1 GCA_021162505.1 bacterium | reverse complement strand
TGGGATCTGGATTGGTGAGGCTTATTTCCATAAGGTGAAGTTCATATCCTGTGGCGTGATAGGAAGTAAAGGCTAGTTGGGTGCCATCAGGAGAGATAGCAGGCTGAAATGCCCCACCCAGGACATTAGTTATTTGATATAACTTTTTATCGGAGAGCGAAAAGGTAAAGATATTATAAATTCCGGTACGATCAGAGGAAAAGAAGAGATAGTGGCCATCGGGAGACCAGCAAGGGCTAAGGTCAATAAATTTATCGTAAAAGATAGGCTGAAGGGTAGAATTGCCGATATTGTCGGAATCCAGATTTAAAATATATATATCCTGATAACCCTGACGCCAGGCAGAAAAGGCTATCCTGTCCCCATTGGGAGACCAGGTTGGTTGAGATAATTGAGTACCATCTCGAAAATTTGTTAGATAGACAATATCTTTTTTGCTAATTAGTTTATAAGTGGGCTGATTTCCGTTAATTGATGAGCTTGAGGAAGGTAGATTGATTAGAGCTAAATTATTTGTTCCTGATTGATTAATTACAGCCACGATTTGAGGATTATCCGGGTCAGGGTCAGGTGACCAGTTGGGATCGCGAGCCCGCAGCCCTTCGGAAAGGCGGGTCTCTTTTTTTGTTTTTAAGTTAAATAAATAAAGGTCATAAAATTTGTAAAATTGCTCATAATCGTCTAATTTAGCATAAATTATTTTAGAACCATCGGCAGTGATGTCAAAAGAAGAACCACTTCCATAGACTCTTTTAATCAGGGGTTGGGTTTGGGGAGTCTGGTTTTCAGTAGAACGAGGTGTCTCGGAAAGAGAAGGGCTCAAGGGGTTGATAATTTGAATAAAGGGATAGGAATGGGGTGTATAAACTCTGACTGCTATTTTGTTTTTTTTGTCTCCATCGGGGGCGGACGTAGAAATCCAGTGCGGGTAGTCGACCCAATAATCATATTTAGTTAATTGCTGGGAAGGCGTGAGCTTTTTTTGAGAGAGAATTTTTTGTGACTGAAGTTGATATTTTTCTTTTAAACAATCTTTCCAGTTTTGATACAATTCCTCTGTATTTAGGCCTATTGCCTTTTTTAGGGCATAGTTAAATCCTAAATAGGGGTATTCACAGAAAATTTCACTCAAGGCAATTACTTTATCTTCTCCATATTTTTGAGCTATAAAATGGATAATAGATTGACCATAAATATAGGGTGCAGTACCGTCAGGCCAGGAAGTAAGATAATAACCGTTTATCTGATCCAAGGTGTTAAACTTATCTTCAAGGGCGGCCATGCGAAGATACATATCGTATCGAGAATCAACACCTCTGCCTCCGGTGCTAAATTGTGTTTCATTATAAACCGCTAACCCTTCGATTGACCATATGGGCTGGAGGGCATTAGGAGCAAGTATTTGACCGAAAAGGGCTCGCAGGGCAGTAGTGATGGGTCCGGAAGTCATCTCAAAATGAGCTATATGGGTGTATTCGTGAGTGATTACCATTTTGAGCCAGCTTTTAAATTTCATATCAAAGGATTTAGCAGTGGGGCCAGCTAGGGAAATGCGGATTACTCGATGAGGGAAAGAGGAGGCAAAACCCAGGGCATAATCAGAAAAATCTTCCATAATTATGGCTATCTTTTGCAGATGATGATGTTTGTCGGGTGAACCAAGCTGGGCATTAACTCGGTGGTAGGCTTCCTCTGCAATATCAGCTACCTCTTGAGCCAGTTGTTCATTATTATAACTAAAGATTTCCTTATCTTGTTCATCATTTTGCGCCACAGAAAAATAGATTGAAAAATGAGGGCTTTCTAAAACTTGCCAATCTAAGCGAGGGTCATAGCGGACAGCCTCTATCATAGTTGTAGTATGAAGAATAATTAGTGAAGCTATTATAATAAAAAAAATAACATTTTTTCTCATATTTCCTCGAGGGTAAACTTTCGTGCCAGGCACAAAAGTTTACCTTTTTATGATAATACTTGAGATTTTATAATTTCTAACCAAAAAACATATATGGAATCGGTAGTTAAATCTTTTTCTGTTTTTTTACTTATTTTAAGTATAGCTTGTTTGGTAAGGTTTAGAAAATTGGATATTTCCTTTAGTCTATAACCTTTTTTTATTAATAAATAAATTAGTAAATTTCTTAAATTTTTGTTTGTTTTGATATCTCCTAAATATAAATTTATTTTTTCTAGTATAGTTTCTATATTTTTCGGAGATTTATTTTTCATTTGAGATAGTTCGTGGAGAGATTTTTCTATATTTTTATTGCGCATATTTTCTTTCACAAAATGGATAAGTTCTTCTGCGTTTATATCACAAAAATTTAAAAATTCTTCAACCTTCAACCAAGATGGAGGAGAATTATTTGTTAGACGCGAAGGAGAAGGTGAAGATGCAGAAGTATAATATTTAAAGCTGCTCCATTTATATTCTTCAGGGGAATTTACTATTCCGGCTTCTACTGGATTTAAGCTAATATAAGAGGCTACATTATATAAGTAAAGAGGACTTAAGATAAGGTGGCTTTTGTAGCGGTCTTGAAATAAATGTCCTTTCCTAATATGCCTAAAATTAAACCAATGGGCATAAGAAGAATTTAAAAATTGCATAGCCCGAGAAAGATTCGCTTCTTCTGTTTTTAAAAGCAAGTGGAAGTGAGTATTCATTAATACATAGAAGAAGAATTGAATTTTGTAGGGGGTAACCATTTTTTTTAGAAGTTGCAGAAATTTATTTCTATCCATATCATCAGTAAAGATGTCTATTCCTTCCACACCTTTAACAATGATATGATAAATAGCATTTTTATCTTCTATCTCTGTCCTATTTCTTCTTGCCATAATGCGATTATTATATCTTTTTTAAATAAATAGTTCAAGGGCATTCCAGTATAAAAATTGTCTAAAAGGTAAACTTTCGTGCCAGGCACTAAAGTTTACCTTTTTTAAATAAAATTTTGTTGGAGTTTTAGAAGAAGTAGTGTATAATTTATTTTAGTTGTGTATTCCGAATATACTAAAGTAAAGCTGGAGAGAATGGTCTAAAAAAAATAATACATCAGAAATAGTAAAAAGACAAAAATGATTTGAAGCAGTAATCATAAAGTTAATTTCTTCTATTCTAAGAGTAAAACAATATTTGAAGAAAGATATATGCTATAAAATGAAGAAGTTTTTTATAATATTATTTATATCAATTGCGGCAATAGTAATGGGAGGATGCCAAAGCCTCGTAGATTTTTTTCCCTTTTTAAATTGTGCACCAATTATAATTTCTGAACCTGTTATTACTGCTACAGAAGACCAGCTATATTCATATCAGGTAGAGGCAAAGGACCCCGATGGGGATAATCTAACTTACTTTCTTATCCTCTGCCCAGAGGGCATGAGTATTAATAGCAAAAATGGTTTAATTTCCTGGAAACCGCTTAATAATCAGGTAGGAATTCATCTGATAACTGTGGAAACTTCTGACGGCAAACAGAGCGACACGCAAAAATTTGAAATTGAAGTTTCCAATGTGAATAATCCTCCTCAAATCTTTTCTTATTCTCCA
>JAGGYO010000360.1 GCA_021162505.1 bacterium | reverse complement strand
GAATATGGGTTTCCCACATGCCGCTGCCTCTAAAATAGGTAGTCCACGACCTTCCGTTTCACTTGGCAGCAAAATAAGTGATGCAATATTATAAAGTTTTGTAATTGAAAGTGGTTCTTTATATTTTTTCTTAAATGATTCCTTATCAAATTCACTGAAAAGAAATCCAAGAAATATTCTTTTTCTATAATTGGAATCTATTTCGGATAACATTTTGTTAAATAAATAAATTAATTTTTTAGCATAATATCCGTGGCCTACGGCAATTGGACCTGTTATCAGTAATGTCAAATTCAATTTTTTATTATTAGTAAAGAATTTTGAAAAAGCTTTATTTGAAAATAATTTTTTTATTAGAATAAAATTTACCTCTATTTTTTTACGCGATAGTATTCTAGTGGGCTGTAAAAAAACAAAATTATTATTAATAAATTCCTCTAATATTAAAGATCTGGAATTACCTATAAAAATAGGCGAGGAAGGAATTCTTGATATTAATTTCTTTGAAATCGCTTCATCTGCTGTAATGGGAATAATATGTTTATTTCCTCTACTGAAAATATCAAATAATTGTTTAAAAGCCTTTATCTTTTCCCCTCTGCCAATATCCTTGTAAGATTCCGTATCTATTGCTGTTTCTATTTCTGTTACATTAGCTGGATTATGTCCATATATTTCAATAAGTTTTTGTGATTGGACTTTGTTAATATTAACCTGCATCCAGGAACGAGATTCCCATGCATAAAGGACCTCAATTAAAGAAAAAACCTCATCAATACCCGAATTATGGAAAAAGTGGTCCCTGGGTCCAGGCTCTGCTTTTTTTGCTATTAAATCAACTTGCCGGTTGCCGCCTTCCCAATAAAAATCATGATTATTATTTATAACAGGAATACCCATAAGTTCAGAAATAAATACCGTTGCAAGTGCAAGAGATACATTTCCCGGATTGGAGGAAGTGTTAATTAAAAATAAAAGTTTTATATCATTTTCTTCAATATATCTCCCAAGTTTTTCCGTGATAGTTATAACTTCATCACGAAAATTTCGTATCAAATTATTGTAAGATTCACTCCCCCGTTCAAGATCATTGAGAAAAAAGCTTTTATAGTATTTCCAACTATCAAATCCAATAATTTCAGATATCTCATACTTTTGATAAGATTGGATTATGCTGCTTTTATCTATATCATTATAAAACTTTCCGGTTATAAAATGTATATTGGCATTTTTAATAATTTTTTGTATAAGCTTTGCATATTTCCCAATTTCAAAAGTTACACCGTCAATTGAAAAATTAAAAGTTATAAATGCAATACCTTTTGAAATTTGCTTCTTGAATTTATCAAACTCATCGATCTTAAATGTACTTGTTGTCGGGATATTTTTATTTTCTTTTATCTTATCAATATAGACTCCCAAATCAAACCATGTTTCTATTTTCTCGGATTTGAGTATTGATATAACCTCTTTTATATTCATCATTTTTCGTCTATCTTATATGTTTGCATATCAGGGATATTTATTTTAATAATTTCATTCGCAAATAATTCAGTTAATTTTTCTTCTAATACATCAAAAGAAAAATATTTTTTAGCCAATTCGAAATTATACTCTGTAATTTCCTTTCTCAATTTATCATTATGAATTATCTCACTAATCTCACTTACCGCTTTATCTGTCAAAACATTATTTTCAATCATTACCGTTTTAAAACCCTTGGAGCCTATATCGGGCCAAAATACCGGTTTATAATTGTTCACAAAAACAGGGCGTTTCGCCAGCACTGCTTCAACAAATGCATTTCCAAATCCTTCATATTTACTAAAATATGTACAAGCTCTTGCATGCGCATAAGCATCGGATAATGAATATATTTTTTCGCCTCTTGAAGTTTTTTCTCTTTTACTAAGTATCTTATTACGAGAAAAATATACTCTATTATTGAGCCCTTTAGCCTTTACAAGTTTTACAAGTTTGCGATAATATCCATATCTTGCATCGTCAGCATAGCTTCCGGTTATTATCAATTTGACCTTCTTGTCTTTAATCCGTTCAATAAGTTCTATTGCCGTCTCAATTCCTTTTCGTTTTACAATTCTCGTGGCTTGAAAGATCGGAATATCACTTTTTTTCAATCCGATATCAGAAAGCATATTTCTATTATATTCATCTATTTTTGCATAGGGCTTATTAAAATCCATTACATTTGGAACAAGAACCGATTCAATACCGAATTTTTTACTTAGCGTATCTTTTGAATATCTATTTATTACTGCGTGCCTGACATTCGGTGCAATAAGCGGGAATGTACCGTGAACCAGATCATTTATTTCTTTAAATGGTGATTTATACCTTTCCCCTCTTTCCCAAAAATAATCATGGTCATGACATACCACCTTAATATTTGTATTTTTAGTAATTTTTTTTATAGCCATTCCCATGGATAGGTGAGAAGGTAATGCAGAAGCATTTTCAGAAAGCATTATATCTATTTTATTGGAAACAATCCATTCAAAAATATGGACCGCTATTTTATTTGAAGCATATTCAAGTTGTTCCAAAAGTTCATCAAGATCTTCTAATCTTGGAAAGAAAAATGCTCTTTTTTGTTCCCATTCACATTCAGGTGAAAAAAAGGAAAGCATTGGTCCAAAAGTTTCATTTTTGGGGTCTACAATATTTCTGGTGAACTGTCCTGACAAAATAAATATATTGTGACCCATTTTTTTTAGGACTTCTATCCATTTTTCAGTCTCAAGCGCAACGCCATCAACATCTCCAATTCTGCCAATTACAACGCCAATATTCATAAAATACCTCCCTAACCCTACGATCTTTGGAAAGAACAAATTAAAAATGAACCTTAAGAACTTCCCGACAAAATTCAACCATCCTTTTTATGGATAATTAGTACTTTTTTTATCTGTTCTTATTATACTCTTTTTTGCCATAAAAATCAATTTTTCTATGAATTTGAGAATGTCAACCCTTTGTGTTGAAATTTTGATAAGAATACCTCCAATCTGCTTTAAAAGATCCCATAAAGTAAATAAATTTAGGGACGGTGGTTAGATTGGTTCGAAAACTTTTTGATGTTTTACTGGTTTTGACTGATTTTATGTCCTTTGATGATCTATTCACATTAGTACCCCCGAATTGTAAAAATACCATACATGATTTGTTATAACACTTTAACATTTTTTTTCAAGAGAATTTTTTATGAGATTATTACGATTTCTTAGGACACAACAAAGAAATATCCCTCTACAAAGTCTCATAATGACAAAAATACAAATTAAAAATAAATAATGAAGAATTAAAGAAAATGTAAATACTGGATCCCCGGGTCAAGCCCGAGGATAACTAAACAGATTTTTACAAGTTCAAAGTAAACAAAAATAAACAAAAAAAGAAATTCAAAATTAACCAAGTGTTTGATCTGAATGACAAAATATGGTTCATCTCCAAAATGTTAATAAATAATTAATAATGAGAAATTGAACTTCAAACTCAAAACATTCCTCGTAAGCATTCAACTTCTGTATATTGTTCACTTTTCTATCTCACCCCTTAATTGCCCTATCTCTTTTAATAATGGTTTCAATCCCATCTTTTTCGCAAGGTGTTCCGCCTTTCTCAAATATTCCCTTGCATTTTTCCCTTGAATGTATGATATTTTTGCAAAGAGAAAATAAAACTCCGGAAGAAGTCTTTCAAGGAAAATTTCATCCACGGTCTTTTTTAACTTATTACAATACTTCTTTGCAGTTGAAATTTCAGATTTTGACAAATAGAATCTTATATAAACCGTGTAGACTTCGCAAAGCTCTTCCTTGTCATCGATCTTTTTCACTAATATTTCGGCATTTTTCAAATCATTCTCAATTCTTTCAAATGGTATTTCATTTCCTTGTAAATATTTTTTTAATTGAATTCTCGCCTTTGAACATAATGCTTCTGCAATATTGGTCTCTAATCCGACTTTTTTTGCTATATTTATTGCTTGATCGGCAATTTTTAATGCATATTGGAAACGCCCTTTATCTGCAAAAGAATTTGATTTCAGGCAGAGAATACTGGATAATAACTCGTTTAGTTTTAATCTTGCCGCAATCTTTTCTGCATCATTTATCATCAAAAGAAATTTTTCATAATCTCCCTTTTCATAATAGAGTAAACTGATATTATACTTACCCATTGTAATATCCTGCTCATTTCCCATATCCTTTTGAATTTTTACTCCTTGGTCATATGCCTTAATTGCTTTACCATAATTTCCCTTATAAGAACTAATTAATCCGATATTATTTAATATAGCAGCAATTTTATATTTGTTTCCCAGCTCTTTTTCGATCTTTAAGGTCTTCTGAAAGGAATCTACAGCTTCTTTTAAGTTACCCTTAAAGAAATGTACATTACCTATATTGGCATAAGTGTTAGCGACTCCGTCTTTATTACCCATCTTTTGTTTAATATTTAAACTTTTATTGAAAGCTCCAAGTGCATTTTTAAAATCTGCTTGATACCCATAAACAACCCCCATATTATTCCAGGTAACAGCAATACCGCCGAGATCATCTATTTTTTCTCTAAACGCTAAACTTTTTAAATAAACTTCTAATGCCTTTTTATAATTACCTTGTTCTTCGTAGACCATTCCCTTATAATTTAAAGATTCGGAAAGAATGTTCAGTATAAGATCTTTTACCTCTTTCCCATGATGTGATCCCTGCAGCATATTCTCAAAATCATTTAATAGCTTATTAGCATTTTTCAAAACCTCACTGTATTTTCCCAAGCCGATTAGGATCAAATTCATCTGGTTTAATGCCTCCCCTTCTTCAAGTGTGAGATCATTTTCCTTTGCAATTTCATAAACTTTTTCCGCTAATTCTTTTGCGTTTAACGGATCACCCATTTTATCATAAATAATACTCATCTTTATTAAAACATAGATCTTTGTTTTTATATCTTTCTTTATTAATTTTATCTTATTGTAATCGCTTAGTGCATTTTTATGTTCACCAATAAGAAGCAAAACCTCCGCCCTGCCTTTCAGTGCCCTAATTAAAAGTTCTTCCTTTTCTTTGTTCATCCTCCTAGCTCCTCCTTTGCTACATCGGGATACATCTAAAAAACAAGTCAAGGGTCAAAAGTGACGAAGTCATTATGAGGGGTTTACCCCGTAATAATCTCATTTGAGATTCCTACGCAAACTTCGTTTGCTCTGAATGACAGAATTGTCATCTTGAGACACACCAAAAACGACCAAGTCAAAGGTCAAAAGGTTCAGGGGTTTAGAATTTGAAGTTTGGGCTTTGAGGTTTGTTTCTTCACGATTCACTATTAACTGTTCACTATTCACTGTCTTTTTATTGCCCCTAACCTCTCTATAATTGTTTACTTTCTTAACTCCTTTTATTATCGTCCACTTTCATTTTTTTATTTTTTAAGCAATTACTCGGTTTCTTGAAAAGAAATAAAAATATTTCTTCCAAATTAAAAATGTAATCACCAAGACCACAGATATTAATTTTAGCATTTTTTTAAAGCTCCTAAATCATTGTAGTATTTTTATACAAGAATATTGTACGATAATAGAAACAAAAAGTCAATTTTTTATCTTTTCTTCAAAACTTGACATTTTATTTTCGCACTTTTTTTGACTTTTTTCGGGTTTTTTAGTATAATGACAAATTGACGCGGGGTAGCGCAGTGGTAGCGCGTTGGGCTCATAACCCAAAGGTCGTCGGTTCAAATCCGGCCCCCGCAACCAATTATGGCGGGATAGCTCAGACTGGTTAGAGCGCACGGCTCATACCCGTGAGGTCCAGGGTTCGATCCCCTGTCCCGCTACTTAAATTTTAAATGCAATTTCTTTTAGATAACTTAAATCAATTATTATCAGGAAAAAAGAGGATTATTTTGGGATTATCCGGCGGTCCAGATTCCATTTTTTTATTTACACAATTATTACTCTTTAAAAAAAATAATAATATTGATATTATCATTGCTCATGTTAATTACAATCTTAGAGGTAAAGATAGTATTGCCGACATGGATTTTGTGAAGGAACTTTGCAAAAAATATGAATTTGAATGTGAAATACTTGATACGAAGCAAATACTGAATGCAAAAAAAGGGAATACAGAAGATCTTGCACGAAATATCAGATATGATCTGTTCAAAAAATTGAGCAAAAAATATAATACACCTAATATATTCATAGGACATACATTAAATGATCTTTTTGAAACATTTTTTCTGAAGATGTTCAATAATAGTGATCCCACATCAATGTACAATATGTATTATGAAAATGAGATTGACGGGCTAAAAATAATAAGGCCCCTTTTGAATACTGATAAAAAAGATATTTTATTATATTTGGAAAAGAATAATATCCCATTTAGAATTGATAAGACCAATGAGACAAATTCGCTTAAAAGAAATTTTATCAGAAATAAGGTCGTTCCCGATTTAGAGGGCAAATTTACCAATTTTTTAAAACATTTCCATGAGATATATGAAAAGGAAAGATTTATACACAATAAATTTAAAAATGATCTCATTGATGTATTCAAAGATATTTCAACCCGGGAAAAGGATATATATCGCTTTCCAATAGACGGTAAATTCTCTCCTTATGAATATTTTTCCATAATTAAAATAGCATTAAAAGAGATCGGTTTTTCCAAAACAGCCGTAAAGGCGGAACATTTTAAGATATTCAAGGATTTTTTTTATAAAAATGGCGGAAAATATTTGAATTTTAGTGGAAAATATTATATATTTAAAGGTTATGAGCATATATATGTTTATAATGAAAAAAGTTTGAAAGATTATGAATATAATCTTGTTATTAGTAAAAAGGGTTCTTACAGAGTAGAAATACCTTTTATGGATTTTGAATTTAATATTAAAGAAGATGATGAGTTTATTATTAGACCGGTTAGGCACGGTGATTTTGTCATGAGAAATGGTAGGAAACGACCGGTGTCTTATTATTTAAAGAAGTTTAAGATCGATCATCTTTTAAGGAAAATTTTTCCTATTGTTGAGAAGAATGGAAAGATAGTAATGCTTGGAAATATAAAAGTGTTTGATGAGAATATTTTACACATATTGGAGGTAAAATGAAAAAGAATTTTTTAAGAGAAGGGCTGATAATTTTCACAATCGTTATTGTAGTATATATTTTAATAAAAATGGCTATGAATATAACGGTTGCAGATATAAACTATACCAAGTTCAATAATGAAGTGGAAAATAGAAATATCAAAAAGGTAACCTTTGTTAATAAAACGATAGTAGGCGATTTTGCAAGTTTAACCAATATCGACGGGAATAATTTTTCTAAGTTCAGAACACAGATCCCGTTTGCCGATCCCAATATTGTGGATAAATTGATAAAATTCAATGTTTCCATCTCCGTGAGAAAAGAAGGACCGTCATTCTTTGAGATATTGTCTACTGTTGGTTTTTTTGCCATTACTTTGATACTGTTTTTCATGATATTCAAACAAATGTCAGGAGCTAATTCAAACGCAATGAACTTTGGTAAGATGAAAACAAATCTTAATAAAAATGTGGATATAACTTTTAAAGATGTTGCGGGAATTGATGAGGTAAAGGAAGAACTTGAAGAGATCATTGAATTTCTTAAAAACCCTAAAAAATTTACAAAACTCGGCGGAAAAATACCAAAAGGAGTTCTTTTAGTGGGACCTCCTGGAACAGGTAAAACTTTACTTGCGAAGGCGGTTGCAGGCGAAGCAGGCGTTCCTTTTTTGACCGTATCCGGTTCCGAGTTCGTCGAACTCTTTGTGGGTGTCGGTGCATCAAGGGTCAGGGACCTTTTCAATAAAGCCAAACAATTAGCACCGAGCATTGTGTTCATTGACGAGATCGATGCCGTGGGGAGGCATAGAGGCGCCGGATTAGGCGGCGGACATGATGAAAGAGAACAGACATTGAATCAATTACTGGTTGAAATGGATGGCTTTGAAGGAAATGAGGGCGTCATTGTTATCTCGGCAACAAATAGACCGGACATACTTGATCCGGCATTATTGAGACCCGGAAGATTTGATAGAAGGGTCGTAGTTCCTCTTCCTGACATCGTAGGCCGTGAAGGGATCTTAAGGGTCCACACTGAGAAGATACCACTATCAAGAAATGTAAGGTTGAAAGTGGTGGCACAAGGAACCCCGGGTATGTCAGGAGCTGACATTGCAAATCTTGTTAATGAAGCAGCACTACTTGCAGCAAGAAAAGATAAAGAAAAAGTTGAAATGGAAGATTTTGAAATTGCAAAGGATAAGGTCCTCATGGGACTTGAAAGGAAATCACTCGTATTGTCAAAAGAAGAGAAAAGGTCTATTGCATATCATGAAACAGGACATGCTTTGGTGGGATATCTTATAAAATACGGTGAAGAGATCCATAAAATCACCATCATTCCGAGAGGTATGTCACTGGGCGTAACAGTTCAACTGCCGAAGAAAGAGCGACACAACTATAATAAAGAATATCTGCTTGATCAAATTGCCGTATTATTGGGCGGACGAGCAGCTGAAGAAATTTTTCTAAAAACAAAAACAACCGGAGCGGAAAATGATATCCAAAGGTCTACTGAACTGGCAAGGAATATGATCACAAGATGGGGAATGAGTGAAACGATAGGACCGCTTTCATACGGCTCCGGAAATCAGGAAATTTTCTTAGGAAAAGACCTGGTCTCGCACAAAGAGATAAGTGAGGATACGGCAAATCTTATTGATGAGGAGATCAAAAAGATCATTCACAAGCAATATCTGATCGCTATGACCTTATTGAAAAAGAATAAAGCCTTAGTGGAGACAATCGTAAAGAAATTGATCAAAACAGAGACCATTACAGGGACAGAATTTAAAAAGACCATAAAAAAGTTTAATAAAAAAATTGACAAATAAATATAATAAATATATTTTTACTTCAATTATCGTTACTGCTTTAGTATTTTTCTTTATATGGTTAGGCGGAGGGAATCCATTTACCTTCATCAAAAATATTATTATTGGCAGTTTGGGCTCATGGGATTCAATCGCATTTTCCTTACAATATGCCACTCCCCTTATTTTTACGGGACTGGCAACGGCAATATCCTTTAGAGCAGGACTTTTCAATATAGGTATCGAAGGACAACTGTATATGGGGGCTTTTGTTGCAGCAATGCTGGGATATTATTTAAAAATATCAAATCCTGTTCTACACCTTTCAATAATATTTATTGGAAGTTTTTTAGGCGGATTGCTCTGGGCATTGTTCCCTGCTTTGCTCCGCGTTTACTATAATGTAAATGAGGTCATCTCCACTATAATGATGAACTATATTGCTCTTTATCTGACGAATTTTTTTGTAATGGAAACACATTTGAGGGTAAATCCGTCCCTTCCTTTTACTCACGAAATACTCCCAAGTGCCGTATTGCATAAGTTCACATTTTTGTCAAAAGCAAGTTCACTGAATACGGGTTTTATCATTTCTCTTCTAATTGCTGTTTTTTTGTTCATTATGTTCAAATATACTAAATTCGGGTTTAAAGTTAATTCTATTGGTTTATCAAATAAAGCATCGTCTTATGCGGGATTCAATGTCAAAAAATATATGCTCGTTTCCATGCTTATTTCAGGTGGTATTGCCGGATTAGCAGGGTTCGAACAGGTTTGCGGTGTATTCAATCATTTCGTTTCTCCATTTCCTGAAGGATACGGATATTTGGGTATTGCCGTATCATTAATGGCAAAGAATAATCCCCTCTTCATTGTTTTAACATCTGTATTATTCGGGATATTTGATGCAGGGAGTTCATTCGTTGATATAATATCCAATATTCCCCGTGAGATCATTTTCGTTTTCGAAGGTTTGATTATAATTGCAGTATCAATAAATTTCAAGAAAAAGGAGGTTTATAATGTTTAGAGGAACACTGGTCGCTTTGGTAACACCGTTTAAAGATGGTAAGATCGATATTGAGGCATTTAAAGGGCTCTTAGATTTTCATCACAGCAAAAAAACATCGGGAATTTTGATCGGGGGTACTACGGGAGAAGCACCTGCATTATCCCAAGAAGAACTGCATCAACTTTTTAAAATAGCTGTTACAATGTTGAAAAACAAAGTCCCTCTATTAGCGGGAACAGGTACCAATAATACAAAAACAACGCTTCAAAAAACAATTATGGCAAAAGAGGCGGGAATGGATGGTGCCTTAATAGTTACACCTTATTATAATAAACCACCCATGGACTCACTTTATGAGCATTTTAAATTTATTGCCCAAAAGAGCAAATTTCCTATTGTACTTTACAATGTTCCGGGAAGGACGGGTTCGAACATTACACCTGAAACCGTTTACAAACTCAGCAAATTTAAGAATATCATTGGTATAAAGGAAGCTTCGGGGTCTATGAACCAGGCAATCGAGATCAAGAATCTTGTGCCGAAGGATTTTTTGCTCCTTTCCGGTGATGATCTTTCCATGCTGCCCTTTTTGTCAATAGGGGGACATGGTGTTATTTCAGTAACGGCCAACCTCATTCCAGATAAGCTGCAGAGGGTCATAGATCTTTTCTCCAAAGGAAAGAATATGGAGGCACAAAAGCTTCACAATAAACTCTATAAATTACATAAAGCAATGTTCATAAAGAGCAATCCCATACCTGTCAAGACATCAATGTATCTATTGAAAATGGTAAAAAATGAGTTCAGATTACCACTCACGCCAATGTCCCAAAAGGAAATAGATACATTAAGAAATATTTTGATCAATGAGGATATTCTATGATGAAGATACTTGTAATAGGCGCTCATGGCGATATGGGTAAACGCGTAATTGATATTCTGAATAACCATCCGAAATTCGAATACTTCAAGGGGATTGATTTGAAAAAAGGCGAAAATATTACGGATCATATTGATGAAGATCTCACGCGATCCTGTGACGGCATAATAGATTTTTCCTCTCCATCATTGTCAATGAAAGTAATGGAATATGCCGTAAAATCCAAAAAACCCATTGTCATTGCAACCACCGGATTCAATGAAAATGACATAGGCAGGATCAAAGAAGCATCAAAGAGTATACCCATAGTATTTTCTCCGAATATGAGCAAGGGTGTAAATATTATGTTCCACCTCATTGATGAATTGGTAAAATTAATACCTGAATATGAAAATGAGATCGTTGAAATTCATCACAATAGAAAAAAGGATGCTCCATCCGGAACCGCTAAAAAACTTGCAGAGATAATTGAAAACAATAAAAATGTAAAAAGGATCTATGACAGGACAAAAATATCACAAGCAAGAGAACAAAACGAATTGGGAATTTCCTCTCTTCGCGGAGGTGATGTAGCAGGCGAACATACAGTTTATTTTTTCGGCAATGGGGAGAGATTGGAGATCACCCATAGGGTGTCAAATAGAAATACCTTCGCACAAGGTGCGGTTGATGCTATGGTCTTCCTTTTCACAAAGCCCAACGGTTTATTCACTATGATGAATGTACTTAATAGAAGTTAGTAAAACAGTATTCATTACTAAGTATAGAGGAAGAGAAAGGAAATATAATAACCATAGAGTACCGAGCATACTAAGATTAGATAAAGTCATTTAGAGCAGCGGAATATTTCTTTGGTATGTCCCAAGAAAGCGTAAGTATCTCATCTTTTTCTTGCCATTATTAAATATTAGTTTTTCATTATTCATTCTTTATTTATTTTTTTCACTCTCAATTCTCAATTTTCAACTCTCCTATGAAAGAAAAAGTCAAGCAAAATAAAAAAATATTTTAAAAATGTTCGCACGATCTTTCCGATCAATCTCCTATGCGTCCCCTTCTGGACAAAATATATGTGCGACGTGGACT
>JAGGYO010000121.1 GCA_021162505.1 bacterium | reverse complement strand
TACGAATATTTTATTGCTGACCCAAAAGTTAAAGATATTTATAGTCCAAAAAACTTTCACCCCACCGAATATGGAGAAGAGAGGATCTCAAAGATATTAGAAGATTTGGTAAATAAGGAGTAATTAACCTAAAATCCCGATAAAATAGTAACTATGAATAAAAAAATGCAGATAGGGCTTGACTTTTAGTTATAAATTAGTTATAATATAAGTATAACTATGGAGGCTATTATGGCGTATCTTTTTGATCAAGTGGTTAATGGTAAAATTTATGTGTATGAAATCAAAAGTTATTGGGACAAAGACAAGAAACAACCCCGACAAAAAAGAAAATACTTGGGCAGAAGAGACCCGATAACAGGGAAGATCATTAATACTAAAACTAAAAAAGGAAGTAAACCCAACAGGGTTTTTGATTTTGGTAATTGCTATTTTATAGAACAAATTATAAAAGATATGGGGATATATGATTTATTAAAAGGGATCTATTCAATGCAATATAAAGAAATTATAGCATTAATTCAATATAAAATATCAGAAGCAGCCCCATTATATCTTACATCAAATTGGTCTGAAGGTAATTATATAGAAGCCTTGCCTGAGGATATAACTTCACAGCGAATAAGTGAATTATTGAATAGATTGGGAAAAGATTTAGAAAGCAGGATATTGTTTTTTAAAGAGTGGATTAAAACACAAAAAGTTATTAAATCAATTTATTTTGATATTACTTCAATTTCTACATACTCGAAGTTACTGGATTTAGCAGAATGGGGGTATAACAGGGATAAGGAAAAGTTGCCACAGATTAATTTAGGGATGATATATGGAAGAGAAAACAAATTACCGTTATATTACACGATATATCAAGGAAGCATTCCTGATACGAAGACATTAAAAAACATAATAAAATATAATAAAGAATATGGTATAAAAAAGACAATATTTATTATGGATAGAGGTTTTTATAGTCGAAAGAACATTGAAAGATTGAAGGATCAGGAAATGATAATACCATTAACATTCAGCACAAAACTATCAAAGGAATTATTAGAAAAACATTCAAAAACATTAAACGATATGAATAAAATTTTTAAATTTAATGAAAGACTTTATTACTATTCAAAAGATAAGATTAATATATCCGGTATAGAGCTATTTGCCCATATATACAAAGATAAATTAAAATATAATGAAAAAGAAAACAGTTTTCACCTTACTCTTTTAGAAATAGAAGAACGACTCAATAATGATAAATATACAGATAAAGAAGAAATAATTGATGTAATCGAAGGAATGTTCAAAGGATATTCTAAGTATTATAATATTGAGAAAGGTAAAGGGAAATATTTATTATTGAAAAGAAATTTGACTGCAATAAAAACACGAATCAATGGATTTGGAATATTGATATTAATAACGAATATTAAAGGATTAAGGAAAGAAGAAATATTGACAATTCAAAGGAACAGAGACGAAATAGAAAAAGCTTTTGATATGATGAAAAATGATTTAGAAAGCAATAGGTTAAGAGTGAATTCAAGAGAGCGAGTTGAAGGAAGTATGTTCATCACATATCTTTCATTAATAATAACTTCATATATTCAAAACAAATTAAATTCAAGTGAAGAATTAAAAAAATACAGCAAAAAGGGTTTAATGTGTGAATTAAAGAAATTAAAAATGGTGCAATACAGCAATGAGATGAATATTTTATGTGAAACTTCAAAGAAAATTAGAGTTATTTTTGAAACATTTGGAATAAAACTTCCTGATTAAAAACATAGTTATAAAATAACGGGATTTTAGGATAATAGATATACGGAAGGTGTCTGCTTTTCCATAACGAAAAAGAATATTTATATTGTATTCAATAAAAAGATCAGTTCAGAATTTTTAAAGAATATTCGTATAGATAAGTTCTATAATGAGATCAGTTATGATAGGATGGAACAAGCACTTTTTCAACTTCATAAAACCAATCGGCAGCATAATATTCTTTTGAAAGGAGAGAATCATATCAATAATGATGTGTCTCATATAAATTTCAAAGAATTGAATGAAAAGCAGAACCTTACCATAAAAATGGCTGCTTCTGCTAAAAACTTTTTTCTTCTACATGGGCCACCCGGAACAGGAAAGACCATTACACTTTCGTATTTGGCTAAATACGAAACTGAACAGAGAAATAAGAAGATCTTGGTTGCTGCGGATTCTAATACTGCCGTTGATGTATTTTCAAGAGATCTTATTAATCTGAATACTGATTTCGTCCGTATTGGACAATCGGTTAAAATAGATAAAAAAATTATTCCACATACCTTAAATGAAAGAATTAAAAATAATCACTTTTTTAAGGAAGCGATTTTATTAGAAAAAAAGATCGGGGATATGGAAAATGAAATGAAAAATTTCAAAAATGCTAATATGGCAAATCGGCGAGGTTATTCCTTTGAACAAATACTTTCTTTTCATAAAAATAATAAAACGGGTAGAGGATTATCATCAAATGATATTTCTCAAATGGCACAATGGATAAAGATAAAATTTGAACTTGATCGACTTTATAGAAAATATAAAATTCTAAAAGAAAAAGCAATCGCAGAGATTTTACAAACCAGTAAAATTATTGTTACAACAAATAGTGCAGCAGGTAGTGAAATAATGAAAGATATGTTTTTTGATTATGTTATAATTGATGAGGCAACACAAGCAACAGAACCATCTTCAATTATTCCTTTCATTAAGGGTAAAAAAGTTATTTTAGCCGGCGATCACAAGCAATTACCACCAACGATTCTAAGTTACAAAGCAGCGAAAGAGGGCTTTTCAAAAAGTTTATTTGAACGGCTGCTTGAATTTAATAATGGATCGTCTATTATGTTAGATACACAGTATAGAATGAATAAAGAACTGAATGATCTCGTGTCAGATCTTTTTTATAATAATAAATTAAATTGCGAAGCGAAAATAGCAAAGCAATATTTACAATTGAAGGAAATTTCCAAAGAATATGTTGATATTTTGGGTGAAAATAGCAATCCCTTTATTTATGTCCCCATAGACGGACAAGAAAAGCATTTAAAGAATTCAAGTTCATATTATAATGAAAACGAAGCCGGTTTCATCGTTGAACTGCTAAGGGCTTTAAAAAAGGTGAACTATAAGAAAAGCATCGGTATTATTACGGGATATAGCGATCAAAAAAAATATTTAAAAGAAAAATTAACGGGCATTGATCTTGACATTATTGTCAACACTGTTGACGGATTTCAGGGAGGAGAAAAAGATCTCATCATCTTCTCTCTTGTGAGATCAAATGAAAGCAATGATCCGGGATTTTTAAAGGACAAACGCCGAATAAATGTAGCAATATCAAGAGCAAGAAGGAAATTGATCATTGTCGGTCATAGAAAAATTTACCAAAAAATATTTTAAAATTATGTGATTAAAATCACCCTGCCCTTGAAATTCTTTGAAAAAAGAATTATAATTAAGGAGGTGAGAGAATGAGCAAGCAAAATATCCTGATTATTGATGATGAGATTGATGTCATTGAGGTAAGTAAAGACATTCTTCTTGACAATGGTTATAATGTTTTTTATTCATTGAATGGTAAAGATGGATTAAAGATCCTCATGGACAAGGATATTGACATTGTGCTGTTAGACATTATGTTACCGGGAATGGATGGCTGGGAAGTGATTGAGATCATGAGATTAAACAATAAAACGAAAAAGATCCCGGTTATTATGTTCACTGCAAAGAAAGATTTTAAGGACAAGATCCTTGGAATTCAGCAAGGTGCCATTGATTACATCACCAAACCATTTTTACCTGAAGAGCTTGTGGGAAGAATAAAACGCGTTCTTGATGTTTAATTAATTTTCCGCATACTTCGTTTTATTAAACTAAATAAAAAACCAGTTCAAAGGTTATTAATACAGTGAATAGTGAATAGTAAATGGTAAATAGTGAAAAATGTAGGGGTTGTTCGTGAACAACCCATTGTTACGGAGTTTTATTTTCTATAAACCTCACGATTATTTCTTTTTCTTTTAGGTTCAAGTTTTGCCATGGATTTTTCCATTCTATCCATTGCTTTTTTAATATTTTCCATTGAAGTTGCATAAGATATTCTTAAATAACCCTCGCCATAGTGCCCGAATCCGGAGCCCGGAAGCAATGCTATGCCGGCATCGTCCAATAAGTACTCAGCTATTTTGGCTGATTTTCTTCCCGTTTCTTTTATATTCGGGAAAACATAAAATGCTCCTTCGGGTAATTGTACATGAACATTTCTCATTTTATTTAAACGCTTTACAATATAATTTCTTCTTTTTGTGAATTTTTCACACATTTTTGTGATTTCATTTTGACTTCCCAATAAAGCTTCTACCGCTGCCATTTGTGAAATAGTACTTGCGCAAGAAGTTATATTAGCATTTAATCTGATCATTATTTTTGAGATCTCCGGCGGCATTATACCCCAGCCAAGACGCCAGCCGGTCATGGCATAGGTCTTGGACAAACCGTTTAGGATAATGGTCCTTTCTCTCATTTCAGGAATCGAATATATTGAGAAAAATTTATTTTTGTATATGATCCTTGAGTATATTTCATCTGATAAAACGACCAGATCTTTTTCTATGGCAAGATCGGCAATAAATTCAATATCATTTTTAGATAAAATAGAACCCGTGGGATTGCCTGGAGTATTTAAAATAATCATTTTGGTATTGGAATTAATAGAAGCCTTTAATAAAACTCTATCAAGACCGAAATTGTTATCCTCTATCAGAGGCATAGATACCGGACGAGCACCGGTAAACTTAATAATGGATTTATATACCGGATATCCCGGATCTGGGAAAATGACCTCATCGTAAAGTTGAGCAAAAAGAGTTATGGCATAATACATTATGGGTTTTGCACCGGAAGTAATAACTATCTCTGCGGGATCAATATTTATTCCTTTATAATTACTTTCATATTCAGCAATGATCTTTCTTAATTTTGAAAAACCAGCGGCGGGACTATAATGAGTATAATTATCTTTTATGGCTTTTTCACCTGCAAGTTTGATATTTTTAGGAGTATTGAAATCGGGTTCGCCTACCTCCATATGAATAATATCCCTCCCTTCTTCCTGTAATCTAGTTGCTTTAGCGAGCATATCAAGAGAAGCAACCCCTTTTAATTTAGACATCCTTCGTGCAAATTTCATATGAACTCCATTAATAAATGTTTAATGATAAATTATTTACATTTTTTGTCAAGCAATTTCCCAAAATTGATTTTGAGGTAATGATTTGTTCATTGTGAGATATTCTTCTATTAATAATGGTTGTTGAATTATTTTTCATTGTATATTTTTTAGCGTTGTGCCGTGAAAATAAAAATCTAATATAAAAATATAGTTCTTCTTTTCTTCCGCAAGGTGCTTTGCACCATATTGGCACATACCTACTCCATGACCGAAACCGCGACCTTCAAATTTTATCTCAAATCCATCTATTCTTACATTTGTTATTAACAGTGATTTTATTTTATTTGGACCCATAAGCATTCTGAAATCATTGCCTTTAATTTCCAATTTTTTATCACTATCGCTATTTACAAAAAGAAAACTTCTTACTCTCTCCGATCTTGTCTTTCCTTTATATTGAATATCGGTAATATAGTCAAAATCTGTTCCTTTTTTTTTATTTAAAATACCAATAAATTTATCCATGGTTATTGTATATTCCCAATTAAAATGCGGCGAATCATAACAATAATTACACTCCTTCGGGGTCAGATAAGGATATCCTTTTCCCCAAACCTCATCGGATGATTCAGTCATTCCACCACAGGTAGAATGGTAAAATACAACAATAGGGAAATCAGAATATGTTAAAACCAAATGTCTGGTTGATCGTACTGCTTTATTTACACTTTCAGAAATTCCTACATTTCCCGAGAAAATCTGATAGTTGACATCACTTCCAAGATCATAATATTTTTTATGCTGCAGAAGGTGATAATACCCATAAGTTCTTGCCAGTATCGCCTGAGCTTTAAGCGCTTCAATTGGCCAATTACTCGGCATTTCTCCCGGAAGAACACCTCGAACATAATCTTCCATTTCTAATGTCAGCACTACATATATTCGCTTAGCGTGACGAAATATTTTAAAATAACCGCTATATTTCTTTCCGTTTATCTTAACAAAATTGCTTTTAAAATCGATCTGAGTATAATTTTGGGTCTTATTATTATAGAATATGGTTATTCCCTTGGAATTGGAAGAAACGATCATACCCTTATAATAGGTTTTGTGTACGCCGTTAATTATCGTCTTGATTGTTGAGAATTCCAGTTTGATCAACGGTTCTTTGACGATAAGTATCCTTATGCTTGTTGAAAAAATTAAAGTAGAGATCATAAGAAATAAAAAGATAATTGCTTTTTTCATAATAATTTCCTATACTCCATTGAACTCCCCATAGATCTTCGTATGACATTTGGGACAGCTCCCATTCTTTATTAGATCATTTATCTGATAACCCCGCCTTTCAATTAACAGTGTATTACAATTAGGACAGTATGTATTAGACCTGGCTTTATCCATAACATTACCCAAATAAACATATTTTAAATACTTTTTACCAATATCATAATTTCTATTTAAAATATTCAATGATGTCGGGGGTTCAAGTATTTTATTCATGGGGAAATATCTTGATATATGGAGGGGTATATTATGGGAAATGGAAGCTATCCATTTGGCAATATTTTCCATTTCTTCCGAAGAATCGTTTTTATTGGTAATGGTAAGAAATGTAATTTCAATATGAACACCCTCTTTAAAGAGATATGCTATTGTATCTTTTGTTGTTTCAAGGTCGCCTGATACAAAAGAACTATAGAAATCACTATTAAAAGATTTCAAGTCAATATTTGCAGCATCCATATAAGGTCTTATCTCTTTTAAAGCTTCCATGCTTATATTTCCATTTGTTACCCATACATTTTTTATGCCACTTTTTTTTGCTAAAACAGATGTATCGTGTACAAATTCATAAAATACCGTTGGCTCATTATAGGTATAGGCAATACCAAAAGAATTATTGCTCTTGGCAATTTTTATTATATCCTGAGGTGTGGTCTCTTTTGTCTCAATAACATTATCTGCATCAGAGATCTCAATGTTTTGACAAAATGGACACAATAAATTACATCCCGAAGAGCCAATGGAGAGGATATTACTTGAGGGGAAAAAATGATATAATGGTTTCTTTTCTATGGGATCGATCCCCATACTTGTTATATTCCCGTAGTTCAATGAATAGAGCTGCCCTGAAATATTTTTTCTTACCTTACAAATTCCCCTTTGACCTGGAGACAACAGACATTCATGTGGACAAAGAGTGCATTTTACCCTTTTATCTTTGAGCTTTTGATAAAACTTAGCTTCTATTTTCATCGATCTTTTCTTTTAAAAACGCCCTTGCATGGTGTAAAAGTTCCATGACCGTACCCTCTTTATAGTCCTTATAGGTCCAAGGTAACCAGCGAAACTCCTTATTCTTAAAGTACATGGTAATTTCCGCATATATTCCTTTTCCAAGGTAGATCCTATGGTAAAAATTTTTGGTGGATGCAAGAACAAATTTTGACAATGCAATATATCCTACATCAAAATTCACCGTTCTTTTATCGCTTTCCATTAATTTATCTTCTATATGGTTGGAACGGATCTTTAATTCTTTTAATTCTTCCGGATTAAACAATTTGTCGGTGAAGAAATAGTACTTTTGTATATTTTCACCCATTTCTTCGTCATAATAATCTGAAATATTTGAAAAATTGACGGGGCCGAGGATACCCAATACATGACCGAAATCTTTTAGATATTCAAGATATTCATTTAGCTTATGCCCTTGTTTCACCATAAAACCGGCAAAGAACACTACCGGATCACTTTTTTTTATTTCGCCCATAGTTGATTTCCTCTATTGTTAGGTTATTATTGGTATATATGCAAATTTCAGATGCGATTATAAGGGATTTTTTAACCACTGCTTTTGCGTCCAGATCCGTATTTTTCAGCAATGCAAGAGCTGAAGATTGAGCATAAGGTGCGCCGGAACCGATTGCCAGCACATTGTCATCACGGGTAAGAACATCCCCGGTGCCGGATATCAACAAAGAAACCTGTGGATTTACCGCAATAAGCATGGCTTCTAATCTTCTTAACATTTTATCTGTTCTCCAAAGTTTTGCTAATTCTACCGCTGCCTTTAATAAATTATCCGGATACTTTTTTAAAAATTCACCTAATTTTTCGAATAGTGTAAATGCGTCCGCAGTGCCGCCGGCAAAGCCGACAAGCGTATTAAATTCTTTAAATACCCTTATTTTCTTCGCATCTGCTTTTACAATGGTATTACCCAAAGTAACTTGACCGTCACCGCCGATTACAACTTTATTCCCTTTCCTTACTGAAAGTATGGTCGTTCCTTTAAACATTACTATCCTCCATTAATTCTAATATCTTTTTCACACCAAATTTTAAATTTGCCGTGCCTAATATTTTATATAGTTCATCCCCTTGATCCTCGATTCTTTTTTGCAATTCATCATCATTCATCTCCTTTTCAATATGCTCTCTGATCTTTACCGGCTTAGCAGCATTTTGAATAAATTCCTTAAATGCCAAACGCTCCAAAAAAATATTCGGCAAGCCAATGTATTTTATCTTAATAATTGTTCTCATAATGAAAAATGTTAAGGGATTAAGTTTATATATTATTGCAAAAGGGACCTTCAAAAGCGCCGCCTCCAAGGTGGCGGTACCAGATGCGACCAAAGCATATTTACATTGCAATACCGCCTCATAGTAATTATCCTTCATTATCTTTATATCTATATCATATTTATCAATGATCTTTTGGGTTTCTTCTTCCAGCTGGTGCGGAATATTAATAATAAAATGATCCTCGGGTAACAGCTTTGCCGTATCCAGCATTATAGGCAAAATGTATTTTATTTCCTGAATTCTACTTCCCGGGAATACACCAATATATTTTTTTTCATTATACTCTTTTTTAAATTCTTCTACCCTTTTCAAAACTGGATTCCCTACATAGAAACACTTCCTTCCGAAAAGTGTTTTTTCCAAAGGAATAATGGAAAGCATAAGATCAGAATATTTTTGTATTACTCCAATTCTTCCCTTACCATGAGCCCAGACCTTAGGTAAAACATAATAAACGGTTTTAAACCCTTTCTTCTTCAACCATTTTAAAAATGGAATATTAAAACCGGGGTAATCTACTAAAATAACTATTTGGGGTTTGAGATCCAATATTTTTTTCTTTATGAAAGATCTAAACTTGATGATCTTTGGTAATTTTTTCAGCACTTCCAGAAAACCGAATGTCGTTATTTTTTCAATGGGAAATACAATGTCAACACCAACTTTCTTTAGATGATCCCCGCCTACGGCGGAAATTTCCATATTATAAGACCTTAATTTTTCAGCGAGTTCAGATGCTCTAATATCTCCTGATTCTTCCCCGGTAAGGATAAATATTCTTTTTTTCATATAAAAATATTTTTAATGATCCCCAAAAATTTTACAAGTCCCAAGTGTTCCACAAATATTACCGCCAGTAACGGTGAAATCGCGGGAATGATTTCATATGTATCAATAATCGATTTTGCACCCTTTTTGAAGATCTCTCTCAAGGAAATTTTCATATTAGGTATCAAAGCAGGCGTATTTGATCTATAAAAAACACTTTGCGAGTACATATCTACATAAAATTTCTCACTTAATTGAAATGTTGCATAGATAAAAAAAATAAAGAGTGTAAAAAGAGCTATGGATAAAAAATTAAACCCTAAAAATATGGGGATGGGCAAAGCATAAAAAAAATAGGAAAAAAGCATGGGATGTCGGGTGGTTTTATATAAGCCCTCGGCTTTTTGTGTATTTACAAATATCTTTTTATTGTTTGAAAGTATCCTTATAAAAAAGCCACAAAGCAAAAGGATCATAGAAATAATATAAAGAAATAGGGATACCCTTTTACCAAAAAGAAGTATTAATAAATAGTAAATATATATTAC
>JAGGYO010000093.1 GCA_021162505.1 bacterium | reverse complement strand
GAATATGATGATATGGCACATAAATTGCAAAAATATTATAAGATGGAGAAAAAAATTAGGTATAATTTTATCTTTGCTTTTCCGGTCTTTTATTAATATGTTGTGTAGGGACTTTGCTTTTTGCAAAGGAGTGAAGCAGCTAAAATTATACTTACAGCTTAAATTTTAATAGAGGTTATTATGAAGAGATTTTTATTGGTCTTAACTTTACTTTTTGTTGCAGGCTCGGTATTTGCTTTAACTGATTTTGATAAGCATATTTCTAATGCCAAGATTTATTACGATACAGGTGAATTTGATCAGGTCATTAATGAGTTAACGGAAGCATTGAATATTGTAAAAAAGAACAATCAAAAGGGAATGGTGGAGGCGTATAAGTACCTTGCATTTTCACATGTAGCATATGGTCATGTTGATAAAGCGAAGAATTATTTTATTGAGATCTTAAAAATAGATGATAGTTATGAGCTTGATAGGGATATGACTTCGCCGAAGATATTGGCTGTTTTTGATCAAGCAAGGGTTGAAATTAAGAAAATTCGAAAGGAAGAAAAGAAGAAGGAAGCTTTAATAAAAGCAAAAACAAATGCTACTACAAAATCACAGAATTCTTACTATGTTCCTCAAAAGAAAGAGGAGAAAAAGATAGTTAAGGAACCGACAAAGGTAGAAGTAAAAAAAGAGAAAGTGGTAAAAGAAAAGACAAAAAAGGATACTTCTTATGATTTTGGTTATGGTAAATCTCCCAAAAAGGAGAAGAAGGTTGTCACAGAAAAGCCAAAGGCAAAAAAAGAAAAAGTAGTAAAGAAAAAAGAGAATAGGGATACTTCTTATGATTTCGGTTATAGTAAATCTCCCAAAAAGGAGAAGAAGGCTGTCACAGAAAAGCCAAAGGCAAAAAAAGAAAAAGTAGTAAAGAAAAAAGAGAATAGAGATACTTCTTATGATTTTGGTTATAGTAAATCTTTCAAAAAGGAGAAAGAGGATGAACCGGAGGAAAAGGAAAAAGAAAAAAAGAAAAAAGTAAAAAAAGAGAAAAAAGAAATTTCATACGATTATTGATATCCAGGTCGCGGTAAAATTAGTCAAAAGCCAAAGGTCGAAAGTACAAGGTAATAAGGGATGGATCTTTCACTAAATTTCGATCTTCGCTTCGCTCGGTTCAGAATAACGGGAAATAAGGTTAAAGTTGAAAATTGAGACTCAAGGAAAATGCTTTATTTCCTTTTATATTTCCAGTAAGTGATTGTTTTTAGTCACTTTTTACGAGACCTTTTTGAAACAAGAAATTTATTTTCTATTCTAAAATATCCTATCTATAAATGGTTCTATTCTGAATTGCTCCAGATCTGTGAATTTTTCTCCTGTACCAAGAAATTTAATGGGTATCCTATGCTTTTCATAAAGTTGGATCAAGATACCGCCTCTGGCTGTTCCATCAAGTTTTGTCATAATAAAACCGGTGGGTTTAATAACTTTAGAAAAAATATCCACTTGTGAAAGAGCATTTTGCCCTGTTGTTCCATCAAGTATCATCAATGATTCGTTGGGCATCTTTCCCCATACCTTTTTAATGACATTTACGATCTTTTGGAATTGTTTTATTAAATTTTCATTGGTATGAAGCCTTCCGCCGGTATCAATTATTAAAATATCAAGTTTTTTATTATTTTTAAATGCTGTAATACCGTCAAAAATAACAGCTCCGGGATCAGCGCCATGCTGCTGCATATAGATCTTTACATTTAATCGTTTTGCCCAAACATCTAATTGTTCTTTAGCGGCTGCTCGGTAGGTATCTCCTGCCACTAATGCCACAACCTTACCCGCATCGGATAAATATTTTGCCAATTTTGCAATGGTGGTTGTTTTTCCAACGCCATTAACACCATAAATTAAAACAATACTTTTTTCATTAAGATCAAAATTTGCTTCGGCTCCGTTTAAGATATTCTTCAATTTGTCCTTCAAAATACTTTTTAACTCAGCATAGGACTTAAAAACTTGATTTTCCTTTTTTATCTCTTCCAATAATTCAATTACGGTTTTAGCTCCAAGGTCTGCTTCTATTAATACCTTCTCAATTTCTTCAAATATTTTCTTTCCTTTCCCTTTAAATATATTCCGAAGTTTTAAAGAAAGCTCACTTTCCTTAAAATCAGTATTTTTATTACTTCCCTTAGATTTTAATAAAAAAAATAGGTCCAATACTACAATAATGAGCACGACCGCGATAAGGTAAATGTACATTATTTATTATCCTCAAATTCAATGGATATTACTTTTGAAATACCTTTTTTTGCCATTGTTATGCCATATAGAGTATTAGCAAATTCCATACTTTTCTTATTATGAGTTATTATGATGAACTGTATATCTTTTGAGAATTTTCTGATCATTCTAAAAAATCTAACAAGATTGGCTTCATCCATTGGCGAATCTACTTCATCAAATATACAAACCGGTGTTGGATTTTGTAAAAAGATAGCAAATATCAAAGCGCCGGTTACCAAAGCCTTTTCTCCACCCGATAAGAGATTTAATGAATTTACTTTTTTACCGGGTAATTTAGCAGAAATATCAATTCCCGTCTCCAATAAATTATGACTGTCAAGCATTTTGATTTCTGCTTCTCCGCCTTCAAATAATTCTCCGAATGTTTTGGAGAAGTATTCATTAATATTTTTAACCGCTTCACCGAATTTTTCTGCCATTTCCTGATCTACATCCTCAATGATATCTTTCAATCTTTCCGCCGATTGGGAAACATCATTATAGTTCTCAATTAATATTTCATACTCTTTGGAGAATTCTTCATATTCTTTTTCAGCTTCAAAATTTACCGGTCCCAATCTCTCGATCTTTTCCTGAGTTTTTTCAAGGTCTCTTTTAAAATTATCGATCTCATCATCGTCTGTATAGATAATATTATCAATAAATTCATTGAGCTTTTCATAATCATTAAAATAATTATTCAAGTGTTCATAGAAGATATTCATTTGAACATTGATCTTTTGTTTTTCCTGTAAAAAATTTCCTATTTTTTCTTCAATTTTCTCCAAATTTTCTTTTTCCTTAATCAGATCTTTCGTAATTTTTCCGATGACATCATTCTGCTTATTAATATCTTCTTGAATACTTTCCGTATCTACATCGTCATTTTCCAGCAATTTCCCCAAATCAAAAATATTCTTTTCATATTCCTTAATAATTTCTTCGTTCTTTTTAATACTTATCTTCTTTTCTTCTATTTCTTTTGTGAAAAATGCGATATCATCATCTTCGTTCTCTATGATCTGCTTAAAATTCAAAATATTCTCAACGCTATTAGAAAGATTGGAATCAATGATCTTATTTTCATTTATCAAGATGTCTTTATCTTTTGCTAAATTGCCTATTTCTTCTTGAAGATCATTAACAAGGTTCTTATATTTATCGTATTTAGTCTTTAATTCGGTGTTTTCTTTTTCTGATGTTTTTATGCTCCCTACTATCTTTTTAAGCTCTTTGTCGATCCTCTCAATATCTTTTTTTAAAACCTCAATAGAAGCGATCTCGGTTTCCCTGTTCTCCTTCAAATTTTTAATATTTACTTCGATCTCGTGGAATTCTCTTCCCAGATCTTCCTTTTCGGAAATAATACTTCTTTTTCTTATTTCTAATTCTTTAATATCAATATCGAGTTTTTCAATTTTATTGAAATATTGATTGAATTCTTCTCTATATTTTTTTTCCTTTTTTTTGAAATCGCTTAATTCATCGGCAAGAGAGTCATATTCTCCTTTGAGTGAAAGTATTCCCCTATCCCGCTGTCTTTTCCCGCCAACGATCCTGCCGTCAGAATGGAACACTTCACCGGTTACTGTAACGATCCTAAAAAATTTACCTCTAAGTGCTTTTTTCAGATCACTGGCTACATTCATATCTTTAACAATTATAACATTGGAAACATAGCGGTCAATAATACTTTTATAATCTTCAAGTGCGGAATAAAGTTCAGTGGCAAATCCTACAATGCCTCCCATTAAAGGTAATTCAAACGGGTTACCCTTTGCTCTATTGGCATTTCTTAAAGGTATGAAAGTAACCCTTCCGCCCTTTATTCTATTAAGATATTTTATAGCTCTTTTTGCATCCTCTTCAACATCACAAATGACATATTGCAATACCTTGCCGAATGATACTTCAAGTGCTTTGGCATATTCTTGTGAAAATTCAATGAGATTGGCAACAACATCGTGCATACCGCCTAAAGTGTCATTCCTATCCCGTGCTTTTTTCATAATATTCTTAATGCCGGTATCATAAATGGAATAGTTATTAAGAGAATCCTCTAAAAGACTTTTCTTTTCTTTTAAAATGTCCACTTGCATGGATGCTTTAGAAAAATTTGTCTGTGCATCGCTCTTTTTTGATTCCAATTGCTCCCGATCTTGGGAGAATTCACTATATTTCTTTTCAATACCATCTAATTTCTTTATTACCCTGTCCAGATCTCCTTTACAGGCATTTTTATCCTCATTGTAATTTTTCATACGGTCATCAAAATTGGAAAGACGAACACCTATCTGGGTAATTTGGCTATCTAATCCGGATCTTTCAGAACTAAGCCGGATCTTTTCATTCTCAATAGAAGATATTTCACCGGAAAAATCAATATATTGCTTTTCAATATCTGCATATTGTTTATTTATTTCATTTAGCTCATCATTTTTATTTTTTAATTTATCCTTGAGTTCATCGATATTTTGATTATTCCCATGATATTTTTTTGACCATTCTTTCTTATTTTCCTCAAAGTTTTTAATTTTGTTCTCATATTCTTTCTTTTTCTCTTTGCTTTTTTCTATCTGCTCCTCGTTATTTTTTATTGTTTCCTTATTATTTAAATTATCCGAATCCAAAAGGTTCTTTTTACCCTGGAGTTCATTTGCTTCATTAGTGATCTGCATTTTTTTCTGAGATGCTGCGTTTTGCTGTTTCCAGATACGCTGTAATTTTTCATTCTCCTCAGCCAATTTTCCGTCTAATTTTGTTATATTTGCCAACAACTTCGCTTTTTCGTTTAAGAGAGGATTATCTTTCTCAAATTCTTCTTGTTGTTTTTTATATTTTAAATAGCTTAATCCATTAAAATTATTTTTTCTTTCGATCAATTCTTCCTTTAATTTATTATAGCGGTTCAATTTACCAAGGGATCTCTTCAAACCGTCCTGCACCTTTTTCTTTTCCTCGATAATATCTTCAATCCTTTTTAAATTATCTATTGTTCTGTTCAATTGATTTTCCGTTTCTTTTTTCTTCATTTTTTCGGGAATTATACCTGCGGCTTCCTCAAAGAGGATACGCTTTTCACCGGATGAGTAATTAATGAATTTTTCTATTTCCCCTTGTTGAATAATAGAATATCCATTGGAAGTAAACCCTATATTACCCAAAAGTTTTTGGATCTCTTTCATTCGTACTGTTTTACCGTTGATGTAGAATTTCCCCGATTTGTCCTTTACGAGTACCCTCTTTATTTCTATCTCATCAGAATCAATATTTAATTTTCTTGCTTTATTGGAAAATAAAAGGGTTACCTCTGCAAAATTTGCAGGATTTACATTTTCCGCACCTTTGAAAATTACATCTTCCATTGAATGTCCACGCAAGGTTTTTATGGATTTTTCACCAATAACCCAACGGATAGCATCAACTACATTGGATTTGCCTGAACCATTCGGTCCGATGATTATATTCAATCCGTCGGTGAAGTCAAAACTGGTTTTATTTGAAAATGATTTAAATCCTTTTAAAATAATGTTCTTTAATCTCACTTTAATCCAATAATTTTATTAATTTTGGGACGATCTCGAATAGATCTCCAACGATACCGTAATCGGCAATGTTAAAAATAGGTGCATTTGTGTCTTTATTAATAGCTACAATATAATCGGAGGATTTCATTCCCACCTGATGCTGGATAGCACCGGAGATCCCGATGGCAAAATAGAGTTTAGGCGAAACCGTTTGTCCTGTTTGACCGACCTGATGAGGATATGGTATCCATCCGGCATCAATTGCTGCTCGAGATGCACCTACCACACCGTTTATTTTTTTTGCAAAATCATATATAATCGAGAAATTTTCCTTATTACCAACGCCTCTTCCGCCTGAAACAACAATATCTGCATCTGCAAGATTTACATTATCTTCTTCACTTTTTATCATCTCAATTATCCTGATCAAGGAATTGGTTTCCTCAAATTCTATATTTTCAATATTTTCTTTCTTATTGTAATTCTCATTGATCTTAAAGACCTTTGGTCTTACGGTTGACATTTGAGGAGTATGTTCGGGCGTTTTAATAGTAGCCATGAGATTTCCACCGAAAGCTGGTCGAGTTTGCAATAGCAAGTCCGTCTCGGCCTCAATATCGAGGTCCGTGCAGTCGGCGGTTAGTCCGGCATGCAGTTTTATTGCAAGTTTCGGAATAATAGCTCTACCTTGCGGGGTAGCTCCCGTTAATACGATATATGGATTTTCTCTTTCAAGGACCTTCCTGATATTAGCCACGAAATAATCATCATTTAATAATCCTAATTTCTCATTATCAATGATAATGGCTTTATCTGCTCCTGTTTCAAACAGGCGTTTTATATGTTCTTTATTAATAGAATAACCTAAAAGCAGAACCTCCACATAACCATTGATCCTTTCGCCCAGTTCTGCAGCTTTTGATGTCAGTTCGTAAGTAACATGATGGATATTTCCGTTATTTACCTCTCCCACTACTATTATATTTCTTTTATCCATTATATTCTCCCTATATCAAATGGCTTTCTTTAAGATTTGCAATTAATTTCTTTGCTGTTTCAATATCATCGCCTTCGGTTTTGATGCCGCCTTGTTTCGGCGGGGGTGAAAATGCCTTGACCACACGAGTCGGTGATCCCAAAAACCCGATATTTTTGTCTTCTGCACCAATATAAGCAGCATCCCAATTGGGTATCTCCGCCTTTTTTGCCGCCATTTTCCCTCTGAAAGAAGGTATTCTGGGCTCATTAAGGTCCTTAATGGCAGTCATTAGAAATTTCCCTTTAATTTCAATAATATCATAGCCGTAATCCATTAATCTCTCTATCTTAGCATAATCAGATTTTACCTCTATCATCTTTTTAACATAAGTAATGCTCGGGATATTTAACCAACTTGCGATCCCGGGTCCCACTTGGGCGGTATCACCGTCAGTTGCCTGTTTTCCCGTTAAAATAATATTATAATCACCGATCTTCTCTACTGCTTTTGACAGGATATAAGATGTTGCAAATGTATCTGATGCAGCAAATTTTCTATCTGTGAGTAAAATTGCTTTATCACAACCAAGGGATAAGGCTTCTCTCAATGCTTCTTCCGCCTGCGGTGGTCCCATGGTGGCAACTATTACCTCAGTGTCTCCCCATTTCTCCTTGATGCGTAATGCTTCTTCTATGGCATACATGTCAAAAGGATTAATTATGGAAGGTACTCCTGTCCGTATCATTGTATTGGTCTTAGGATCAATTCTTAGTTCAGCGGTATCCGGTACTTGTTTTATAAAAACGATAAGTCTCTTCATATTATTTCAACCTCGAAACTTGTTTTGATAATTGTGCAGCAATGACCTCCCTTTGTATTTGATTAGTTCCTTCATATATCTGAGTGATCTTTGCATCTCTGAACATTTTTTCAACAGGATATTCTTTCATATAACCATAACCGCCGAGAACCTGAATAGCATCTGTTGTAACTTCCATTGCCACATCCGATGCCATTGTCTTTGCCATGGCAGAATATCCGGCTGTTTCTTTTTCACCTGCATCAATAAGTTTTGCAGTATTGTAAACAAGACCTCTCGCCGCTTCTATCTTCATTGCCATATTAGCGATCATGAACTTAATAGCTTGGAAAGAATAGATTATCTGTCCGAATTGTTTTCTTTGATGTGCATATTTTAATGCTTCTTCAAAAGCACCTTGTGCGATCCCTAACGCTTGTGCCGCAACCCCTGGTCTTGATTGGTCAAATGTTTTCATTGCAATTCTAAAACCTATACCTTCTTTACCAAGGAGATTTTCTTCCGGTACTTCGCAATCGTTAAAAATAAGTTCGCTTGTATTAGAAGCCCTTATCCCCAATTTGTTTTCTTTTTTGCCTATCTCAAATCCCTTGAAATCTTTTTCAACAATAAATGTTGACATACCGCGAATCCCTTTACTGGGATTGGTGCTGGCGAAGACAGAGTGTATTCCTGCATATCCGCCATTTGTTATCCATTGTTTTGTACCGTTAAGGATATATTTATTGCCTTGTTTTACTGCTGTGGTTCTCACTGCTCCAGCATCCGAGCCGGCATCGGGTTCTGTTAAAGCAAATGCCGCAATGGTCTCCCCCGCAGCAATTTTTGGTAAATATTTTTTCTTTTGTTCTTCATTACCAAAAAGTATGATCGGATATGCTCCCAGCGCGCTTCCTGCATAAGCAAGTGCAATACCACCGCATACTCGTGAAATTTCCTCTGTAATGAGCGCCATTTCAAAAACGCCCATACCGAGACCTTCATATTCCTCAGGAATAAATACACGATAAAGGTCAGATTGTCCGAATATTTTAATTATTTCTTCAGGAAAAATTTGTTCTTCATCATATTTTTCTCTAAGAGGTTTGATCTTCTCCTCTGCAATTTGATGGGCAATAGCAACTAATTCCTTTTGCTCTTCAGTGAGTTCGTACTTCATTTTTAACATAATTGACCCCCAATCATATAATCATTAAGATTGTAATATCTCGCTTACAAGTTTCATTTCCGGCTGTACTCCAACCGATTGTTTGTTTATATTAAGATTTATAATTTGTTTAGGCACCGATGAAACTTGAAATTTGTTTGAAATCTCAGGATTTTCCGTGGCTTCAACGCAGACACTCTTTATCATTTTATTTTCATACGCAAGTGCATGTGCCATAATAACTGATCCCGGACAATAAGGGCATGTGGGTGTAACAAATACATGTACGGAAGCTGGTTTTAATAACTCTTTTATCTTATTTTTTGCATTATCGGAAAGTGAGGAATTTCCAGTAGCGACCATTTTAATATCTTCAATAACGCTTCTTGCTTCATAACCGAGAGTTGCTCCCATGAATTCAATATGATAACCTTTATCATAGCCGATAAAAACATATGGGAAAGAATCGATATTTTCCTTTTTCGCAATTTCATGATCGGCAGAGATCACTTCCACTTTTATTTTATCGTTCAATTCTGCCAATTCACCAGTAAAATTAATAGTGAAATCGGTAAATTCGTTCTGATCCGGACCCTTTACTATTAATACCTGCACATCATTTTTGAATCCTTTGAATTCTTCTTCTAAAGTTTTCCTATCTTCCGAAGAAATTAGCTTTTCGTTCATACGAAACTCCTATAAATTAATCTTTTATTTTACCAAATAAAACATAATATTTCAAGAGAAATGGGGACGGTGGTAGAAAAGTAGAATTTTTTATAAAAATATGTTATAATCAAATATGGCAAGACCAGCAAGAATTGATTTACCGGACTATCATTATCATGTAATAAGCAGGGGACAAAGAAAAAATCCCTTATTCTTTTCTCCCGATGATCGTAAAAAGTATTTTGAAATATTAAATAAATTATTGATAGAAACAGATATTGATATTTATGCCTATTCTTTGATGACTAACCATGTACATTTTGATATTTTTAGAAATAATTACCCCATTCAAATATTTATGAAAAGATTAAATACTACTTATGCTATTTATTTTAATAAAAAATATAATTTAATAGGCCATGTTTTTCAAGGGCGGTACATTTCTAAGATTGTTTTAGATGAACGGCAACTAATATACCTCATAAAATATATACATTTAAACGCTCTTCGCGCAGGTATTGTTGAATATCCAGGCGATTATTCCTATTCAAGCGCTCGTTTTTACGAGGGATTTAAGGAAAAAAATTTAGTCAGAATTAAAAGATTACCACAGTTTGAGAATAAGGAACTTTATTTGAAATTCATGGATTTAGATGAGATAATATTAACTACTTACAGAGATTCTATTGGAGACAAGGAAGCGTATTTATCACTTGAGAAAAGAAAATTGGAGACCAAAAAGGAAAAATTTGTTGAACAAAGAACATTAAAACAAGGGATAAGAAAAGATGCCCAATTCTTTTCTGAGAAATTAAACATAGACTTATCGCGCCTTCTTGAAAGCAAATGGGATAGAATATTTAAGCAGAAAAAGATATTGATAATTAAAGAACTTGTGAAATTGGGGTATAATTTTTCCGAAATAGCAAGGTT